>NZ_JBEPIJ010000004.1:0-242683 GCF_040327995.1 Sinimarinibacterium thermocellulolyticum
GTGGATGCTCGAATACAACGAAGACCGACCCCATGACTCGCTCGGCGACATGACGCCAGTCGAGTATTCTCAAGCCGCCAGGAACTCTACTTTTGAACTGTCGCCTTGACGGGGAAGCTTACGCCATGACCGCGGCCGTCGGCCCGAGGAGCTCATTGCGATCTCAAGCGCACTCACGCTGCTGACCAACATCGTCATTGCCTGGTACGCCTACCGCATGCAGGGCGCCGTGAAGGCGCTTCGAGCCAAAGGCATTTCGATCTCCGACGACGTGCTTCGCCACACCCTGCCGAACCGGTGGGAGGGCGTGAACTTCCGCGGGACATTCAAGTTCCCAATCGAGCGCTACCGCGCGGCACTGCTGATCGACAGCCCGGCTCTCAAGGTTGGATAGGATGTAAGTCAAGGAGGGGAGGCCCGACACTGAGGCAGGCCTGCTTTTCGGTCGGCGGACGAACCTGTCCCGGTCGAAAGGTTTCGAAGCCGCTCAACTTCGCCACCTTGCTCGCCAGTTCTGCCCTCTGCCGCGGCTCGAATGGCAATAATAGTCAATAGATACATGGACATATGTTATTTGTACCGCGAACCCCTTGATCTATTGCGGCCAATCACTATATGTAGCTACTGCGGGTAGCTGCCGACACAACCCCTTGTGCCCCAGTCCGCGAATCGGCCCTTGGGGAGTAATGGTGCAAACCACGACAGCTGCCAGCACGGATTCAGCGCGGTCTGATCGCTTTCAGATTCTCGCGCTGTCCGGCGGCGGATTTCGCGGACTGTTCACCGCGAAGATCCTTGCAGACATCGAGCAACACATCGGCAGCCCCGTCGCCACCCGAGTCGATCTTCTGGCTGGCACATCGATAGGCGGAATTCTCGCGCTGGCGCTTGCAATGGAAATTCCAGCAAGCGACATGGTTCGCTTATTCGAGAGGCACGGTGCCGAGATCTTCTCAAGGCGCCGGTTGACGCTTCTCGGCACGTTGAAATCCACCTACACGGCCGAGCGACTCCGAGACTTGCTGCAGCAGGACGAGCTGTTCGGGGGGCGGCTGCTGTCGGCATGCAAGCATCGTGTGATCGTCCCATCGATCAATTACAGCACGGGCAAGCCCGTCATCTTCAAAACTTCCCATCACCCTAACTTCGTCGGTGATCATCGACTGCGACTCGTCGATATCGCTCTAGCGACAAGCGCCGCGCCGATGTACTTCCCGCGGCACGTGTTCGAGAACAGCCAATACGTTGATGGCGGCTTGTATGCGAACGCCCCTGGCCTGCTGGCTTTGCACGAAGCTGAAAAATTTCTGGGCCAGAGGGCCGACAACGTCTGGGCCGTATCGATTGGAACCATGTCGTCGCGGTTCACAGTCAATCCCTCGCGAAATCGCAGCGGAGGCACCTGGGATTGGGGCGGATGGTTTCCGGCGAATGCGCCAAAGCGCCTTTTCGGTCTGGCGATTTCGATTCAGGAGTCTACTACGCAGTTCATGCTGAGCCATCGGCTTGATCAACGATACATCCATGTCGACGAGACGCTGACCGACGAGAAGGCCAAAGCCGTCGCGTTGGACAAGACCGATGCCGCTGCGCGGGAGGCGCTGCTGGGTTCCGCTAGTGAAGCATCGAAGACCTGCCTCGGGAATCCGGATTTCAGGCGGTACCTGCAACACGCTGCTCCAGCCCCGCAGTTCTTTCACACCGAAAAATCCCCCCAGTAGAGATAAACCGTGCTCAAGCTCAACAAGCTGTTCCTTTATGAGACCCGTCCGGAGCCGTTCGGCCGCCAGATTGAGCCAGAGCCCTGGCAAAAGCGCTTTCTTGTCGAATGCAAAAACAAAATTCGTGACCATCTGCGGGACGGCATTCGCCAAGCCAGCAAAACGGTGCTTGGCATGGATGCGATGGTGACGCCCAAGTTCCGGACGCAGGGGTCCTGGATGTACCAGACCTGCGTACGACCGGCCGAGCTTCCACCCCAGCAGATGGACTGGGACTATGGCGTCTACCTGCCAGCGAAGCTGTGGGAGAACCAGCGGCCAAAGGTTGCTGCGAAGGTGTACTTCGAACTGGTGGAGGGGCTTCTGCAGGGCCTCTGTAAGCAAGAGGGTTGGAAGCTTCTCGAGGGCAGGGCGTGTAAAGACACCTGCATCCGCATCGAAGTGGATTCGTGGGCACACATCGATATCCCGCTGTACGCCGCACCCGAGGAGCAGTTCGCGCTGATCACGGAGCGCGTGGAGTTCGCCCAAAGAAGCGCGCTCAACAAAGCGCAGGCGGGGGTGCTGGATACCTTGGAAGAAGAGCCGTTCGCATGGGAAGACCTTGAAACGATTGTGATGGCGACGCGTGCCGGTGAGTGGAAGCCGTCGGACCCTGGCGCGGTCGCTCAGTGGTTCCAGGACTGCATCAGCGTCCACGGCGAACAGCTGCAGCGGATTTGCCGGTACGTGAAGGCTTGGCGCGACTTCCACTGGACCACCGGCGGACCTAGTTCGATCCTGCTGATGATCATCGTTGCGCGGGGATTTGTTCCGAATCCGCGTCGCGACGACTTGGTGCTGGAAGAGGCGGCCGCGCGACTTGCGAGCGAACTTCGTGGCAATGTGTACGAAAGGGCCATCGGCGACGGAACGGAAGACTTCAATCGCCTCAGCGCGACCGAGCGCACCTTCGCGGCCGACGCCGCCGCGTCGCTTCGTGCCGCGCTCCGGCAGGCGCGAGGCCGCAGCGCTGTCCAGAAGGCTGAGGCCATCAACGACCTCCGCCGGCAACTCGGTGACCGAATTCCCTTCATCGAAGACTGGGTTGAGCTGGAGGCAGGTGCGATTGACGCTGTCCAAGCTTCAGCGCCGCAGTACGTTCCGAGCCCGAAGGTGAAGACGACCACCGCTGGCTAGACGTGCTGGACGCTCAGACGCTGGGCGAGGTGCTGCGCGCGCTAAATTCCCGTGGCTTCAGCGCGCGACGCAGCAGGGGCGCACGCAGGGTCTTTGAAGGACCGCTGAAGCTTTCTCGCGGCACTGTTCCGGTTCGACTTGTGGTCGAGGACTGGGAGTTTCTCGACTACCCGCGCATTCAGTTGCTGGATCGACCATCGTTTCTGCCAGAACTGCTCCCGCATGTCACTGCCGATGGCGATTTTTGTTATCTACGCCCTGAAAGCCTGGTGCTTGACCGCTTCAATCCAGTGGGCGCAATCCTATTATGTATTGCGGAGGCACGCGACGTCCTCGATGGACTGGTGCGCAACCCCGCGAAGCAAGCGAAAGACATACAGGACGAATTCCTCGCGTACTGGGCGATCAATCAGCGGTGGACGTGGAAGCTTCTAGTGGGGACAGTCGACGACGGCGCCAGTCAAGCGCCGGTTTTCAGGCTGAAGCGGGACGAACAGCAGCTGCGGGTCGCGTCCACGTCTTCCGACGAGGTTCGCGCGCTGGCGAGTTCAATTGGATACCCCACCGTTGAGGATAGCTCGTCGTACTTTCGGATCCTGAGGTCAACCGTCTATCCAGCGGCTCCAGCAAAGAATCTGCCGGCAACCGTCAAGGAGCTTTTCGCTTATTTCAAGACGTGGGATCCAGCGCTCAACAGGGAGCTGCAAGTATTTCTGGAACACGACAAGGACTACCTTGGGTTCAAGGGCCTCATGCTCGCGATCGAAACGCCGGCAGGGTGGCTCGGTGTCAGCTTCAAGTTCGACGAACTCGTGCGGCAGGGCTATCGGAGGAAGCCTGCCCATTTCAAGAACTGGCTTCACAACGCGGGTGGTCGGACTGAGATCACGCGAATCGTAGTCGAGGATGTGTCGCCGAAGTTCGTACACTCCCGGAACTTGATGTTCAGGGATTTGACCGACAAGAAAATAACGCTGGTCGGATGCGGGGCTATCGGTGGCTTTCTCGCTAAAGCGCTGTCCGGCATGGGGGCGGGGAGGGGGCGTCGCGGCGCGCTCATGCTGCACGACCCGGGCACCATCGGACCGGAGAACGTTGGGCGGCACTACCTCGGAATGAATAGCTGGGGGCTGCCGAAGGCCGAGGCTATGGCCGATGACCTGAGACGCCAGTTCCCTGGAATCGTCGTGGAGTCCAAGGTTGGCGCAGTTTCGCTGAACCAGAAGCTGCTGATGACGGATCTGCTCATTGATGCTACGGGCAAGGAAGCGGTGAGCGAGATGCTCAATCACTATCGACTTGCAGCAAATCGTACGGTGCCGCCATTCCTGTTTGTGTCTGTACGTGGAAATGGCGAAGCCGTCCAGGCGCTGTGGACGGACGACAGGAGGTACGCGTGCTTCCGCTGTCTTCGAAGGCCTCCCGGTCCGCATTACTTTCAAGACCGATTCAAGTTGCTGAATGCATCGCCCATTGAAGGCTTCAAGGGATGCCAAGCCTTCACTCCATACGCTGTATCTGCCCCGATGAGTGCGGCGGCACTCGCCACAGACATGGTCGCCGACTGGCTGAAAGGAAATGTATCTCCGCGGTTTCGGACGCGAGCTATGGAACGGGCCGACGTGAATCAGGTGAAGAACAAAGATCTCGAACCGATCGCTGGATGCCCAGCATGCCAGGCACGCTAGTTCTTCCGCGTCCCGGCGAACGCGCTGCATGGATACTGATTGAGGACAGCGTCGTCGCCCAGATTGCGTCACATCGACAGCGATTGCTTGGAGACAGCGAAGCTGGGGGAGTGCTGCTCGGGTATCGGCGTCAGAAACATTTGCACATCGTGCATGCGACCACACCAGATCACGAAGACTCGCGGACGCGCTTCTCGTTTGATCGTCTGGACGAAAGCCATGCCCGAATTGCCGCCAAGCATTGGGCACTTACGGATGGGCGTTGCGACTATTTGGGTGAGTGGCACACCCATCCGGAGCGTTATCCGACGCCGAGCGGAGTTGATCGGCGCGAATGGCGCAAGATTTACGAACACCGCTCGCGGCCCCTGCTGTTCTGGATAGAAGGCACCGAATGCCGATGGATTGGAATGGCGCACAAGTCGCGTCTTGTCGTACTCGAGTCGTCAGTCGAGGGTGTCGGCCAAGCCTAGACGAGCCAGACAGCAAATTGCTCACAGGCCGCGGTTATCGCGAGTAGGAGCCTAGGGCGCCGCGCTCAGCAGATCGTCGGCGACGATACTCCGGAGCGTGCTCCTCCAGAAAGGCTGTCATGGCCTCTCGCAGCTGCAGGACATCAGCGGGAAGCTGCAGACTCAACGTTCTTGCGATCTGTAGCGCGTACTGAACCTGCTTTTCAGAGGGTGGTAACGGCGCGCGTTCGAGCAAGTCGGTGACGATCGTGACGAGTCCTTGGACGAACTCAGTCGCAGAGCGGTCAGGGTGGCCTTTTTCGGCTCCCTTCGTGAGCAACGCAAGAACCCGGTCCTCGATGTGCGGCTCGAATGGCAGCTCGATCGACAGCTCGTGATCCCCGTAGACCAAGCGGAATGACACTGATGACGCCTCCACGACAACGGGCCCACAGTGTTCGACCGCAGCGGAACGCCCATCGGCCTCCCTCCGGGCTTGTCCGCTCGGAAGCCATGGGCCGGGCACCACGTTCCGCTCGCGCCGGCATGCAGATTATTCCCAAGTGGAAATGGACCGTCCAGTCCTGCGCCCTGACGCTAGCTTCCTATGCGGAAGCCGGCGACGAAGTTACGAGAACTGCTGGGTGTCAACGTACGGCGGCTGCGCCAGACAAAGAACCTGACCCAAGAGGAGCTGTGCGCAAGAGCGGACATGGGTCAGTCGTACCTCAGCCAGGTTGAATCGGGGCTCAGGTCGGTATCCATCGACGCCATCGACAAGCTCGCTCGGGCCTTGGGAGTGACGCCAGACCAGCTCCTCAAGAAGCATTGACAGCTGCCGGCACCCCTCGACAGCCGTATTTCCAGTAGGCAATAATCACCCTGTCGGCGCCTCCCGGCGCAACCAACCCTGTCGAAGTGGCCAGCGGGCAGTCCGAAGCCGCGACAGGAGCCGGGAAACGCGGTCGAAACCAGCCAGTTCAACTGGCAAGCAAAGGTTCGACCGTAGATTCCATGCCGACTTCCACCAGCTTCCTCCAGAATCACGCCGCTTCTGACCGCGTTACTTCGCTCACGCGCGAGGAAGTCCGGTGATGGACGGCTTGCAGATGGGACCGCTGACCGGATCTGGCCTGGACGGCTACATCGCGAGGGAAGAGGTGATCTCTCAGGTGAACGCTTGCCCGGACAAGCAGTATCCGGAGGTCACCTGGGTCCAGTATGGAATCGTTCCGACGAATCAAGTGGCCGTCATCGCGAGCTGCGGACCGGCGAAGTTCTTTGCAATGGCGCCGTCTCCGTTGTTGTGGCCCGGCATGGCCGACCGCATCTTCGGTACCGACGTCGCCGACCTACAGCTTGGCCAGGCGCTCGCTGATCATCTATGGGAACGCCACGGCGCTGAGCTGATGGCAGAAGCGCTGCGCGTTCGCGGGCAGGCTGGCGCATGACTGTCGCATCCGAATCTGCCGGCAGGTTCCGCAGACTCCTCGTGTTCCGTCGTCGCGGCAGTCCCACCCAGGTTCTTCGCGTCCTCGAAGACACAGAGGGTTGGCACTACGTGGTCAGGCTGGCTGGCACAGCGGACTTCGGCCCCTACGTGCCGGCAGAGATCACCAGCGCGTTTGATGTTGAGGCCGAACCCTGCGCCACGCACGATCTCACGAGCCCCTCGCCCGAGAGTGGGCAAAGCGGTGCCATTCCCGAATGAATCGGAGCAAACCGATGCCAGCCATTGAACACTTGACCACCAGCGCGCAGTCGGCGCTCAGGAAAGGTCTTGCCATTCCGATGCTTGTCGAGCATTGCCCGCCTGACATGCCGGATCACGTGCTTACCGTCATTGGACTGATCGACACGCGAACCTTCGAAGGCGTGTTCGTTCCGAAGGATTTCTCCGGGGGCGAACTCGTCAGCTTGGACATTCCAGGCGTTGACGTCGAGTTATTCAAGATCAAGACCGACTGCGAAGACGCTCGAGCGGTCCATGAGCTTTGGACGCTTTGGCACGGCGGGGTCTGCGAGAGATATCTGAGCCTTGTCCGAACGATTGCGCTCCGCCTGTCCCTGGCGCAGCTGGGGCAGGTATTGGAGTCCGCGAGGCCCGTTGAATCAGCCGCGGGCGGACCAACGGAACCGGGCGCGAAGCGCCCCTCAAAGCGTCGTGCAGCGAAAGGAAAGCACGCCAGACCGATTGACGATCGCAAGAAGCGGGGCGCAACCAAGCCCCGGAAGGGGCTTGCCGCCGGCAAGCGTTGACGGCGTAGGCTGATGAAGATTCGTATCTATTCCGATCTGCATCTCGAGTTTGGTCGATACGCGCCGCAGTTCAACGAGCAGCGTGCCGAAGAGCTCGTCGTTCTCGCAGGCGATATCGATGTTGGGCTCGAAGGCGTGCGCTGGGCAGCGAGAACGTTCCCGCACGTTCCGGTGGTCTACGTTCTCGGCAACCACGAGTACTACCGAAATGATCTCAACTCAATAGTGGCGGAGTGCAAAGCTCTGGCGCTGGGTACGAATGTCCACGTGCTTGAGCGCGGCGTCTACGACTGCATGGGCCTTCGAGTCCTTGGCGCCACGTTTTGGACAGATTTCGGGGCCCTCGGCGCAGAGTCGGCAGACCTCGCGATGCGATGGGCAGAACAGTCCATGGCCGACTTCCTGCTCGTTCGCGATCACGGGCAGAGACTCAGACCTCAGCGGACGGTCGAGCTGTTCGCACAAAGTGCCTACTGGCTCGATCGGCAGATCGCCGCGGCCGATCGCCCGGTTCTCGTTGTCACTCACCATGCGCCGACGCTGAAGACGGTAGCGCCGTACTTTGCCGGCCAGATCAGTACGACCGCCTTTCACTCGAACGCCGATCATCTGCTGCGCGCGCCGGTGCGGATGTGGGTGCACGGCCATACCCACTACAACGCCGACGGCCTCGTCAACGGCGTTCGCGTCCTCTCCAATCAGTGGGGCTACCCGGACAACGAAGCTATCGGGTTTCGTCCGCACGGACAGTTCACGTTCGCCTGACAGAGGGAATGCAGCAGCGACTGATCTGCCATGCCTCAATCGCCGGATATGGAAAGCCTCCGAGTGGGGGACGCTAACGTCAGCGGTCCCGAAGGCCGTGTGCGTGCACAACTGCGCGTTTTCGTCGACATGGATGGCGTGCTCTGCGATATCGCAGCGGCCTACATGGATGCGGCGCGCACGCATCCAGACGTCGCGTTTCCTCAAAGCATCCCGGGGCTCTTCGCATCACTGCGCCCTATGAGCGGTGCGGTTGAAGCGGTGACACAGCTACGGAGCGATCCGCGCTTCGACGTCTGGATCCTTTCGGCGCCGTCGACGCGCAACCCGGCGTGCTACTCGGAGAAGAGGGTCTGGGTAGAGAAGATGTTTGATTATCCGCTGGCGAAGCGCCTGATCTTGTGCTCAGACAAGTCACTGCTCCGGGGCGATGTACTGATCGATGACAACGTCAGCGGAAAAGGGCAGGACCGATTCGAGGGTGAGCTGGTTCACTTCGGCTCTGCACGCTTCCCGACGTGGGACAGCGTCCTCGAGTATCTGCATCTGCGCTCTGAGTCTGGTGCTTCCGGCGCCGCTCGACCCGACTCTGGCGCTGCTGCCATCGGAACTCTGCTGAGCCGAGCGAGTGGCGCAGGGCCCAGGGGCCTTCATACCGAAGGGGCGCGTGCCACCCGGACGCTGAGCAAGTGGAAGGATCTCCAGGAGGCGCACCCGGAGTCGCTGACGGGCGAGGCGTATGCGGCCATGCTTCGGGGAGAGACGGTAAACCCTTGGGGCTCGGAGACCACTGGCGCCAAGCATTTGGGTGCCGCGTGGCGCGTCCATTCCGTCGCGGCCCTCCCGGACTATTGCCTGCGCGTCATCTTCATCGATGGGGTGACTGGTGTCGTCCGAATGAGTCGGCTGATTCAGTCGGACCGCGCCGGCGTGTTCGCGGGGCTGCGCGATCCCGCCCGATTCGCTGATGTTCGTGTCGAGCTTGGCGCGGTGTCGTGGCCCGGCGGAATTGATCTTGCGCCTGACGCGATGCACGACGCGATCGCTTCATCGGGCGAGTGGGTTCCGTGAGAGGGAGAGGCGCTCCCCAATACCTGAGTGCCGTCGGAGATGCTCAGCCAGTGGTCGAACTGGCGCTGTCGCTTCGCAGGGGCGAATCTGCCTGATCAACGAGGTCTACGACAAGCGCAGGTGAGTCAAGACGACCGTCGCCGGACGCTTACTGAGCGCCGGCAGCGTGGCGCGCAGATGCGAGCGATCCATGTCCTTGACCGTGCGCCACGCCAGGCCCGTCCAGTTCGCCACCGCAGAAATGCTCATGTGCCGGCACAGCGCGCTGATCAGCTCGGCCAGGCGATGGGTGTAATGCGCGCCGGCCGCAACGAAGTCCAACTGCTCGACGCGCCGGTCGCGCGCACCGATGGCGATCTCCAGGTATTCGATGTCCAGCGCCACACGATGGCCGAACATCGGCACGTCCCACACCGTGCGCCGCAGCCAGCGATCGCTCCGGCCTCGTGCCCGGTCCGTGGGTCAATCGGCCGATACCGCGCATCGCGCCGGCAATGCACCCGCACCACGCCACCCCCCTTCCACCGTCACCGCGTTGACGACTTGCCCGCGCAAGCCAACAATCCCCGTTGGGATAGTCGTCCCCATTTGTCTCCGTACTCGAAAGCCTCAAGAACTTTCGTTCTAAAGAGACTTAGCACGGGCGGCTATCCCTTCTTTACCTCAGGCGACTGCGCAAGAGCCCGTCTCCATGATTGATCGGCGAGGGGCTCACCAAGCGGTGCCGGGAGTTGGCTGCCAGCGCAGTACGGCGCCCGAGTCTGCGCTCGAGCTGCGCTGTCCGGACAGAGTTCTGAGTGATCGGAACCCGCCGGTCGTTTGCTCGGGGTATGCGATCAGTGCGTCGCTCGATCACGCGTCAGCTGGCGATCTGCCAACGTCGTCTTGGGCGGTCGGCCTCCGATGATGCTCTCAGCCTCTGGCCCCTATTTCTGAACACCATCCCGCTTCCAAGTGATGCACAATATCGACATGTCGATCTTCACCGATCAATTCCTCATACCCGGCGGCATACGCGTGGTAACGCGCGCTATTGCCATGCCCGGGTAGCTCAATGGTTAGAGCAGCGGCCTTATAAGCCGACCGGTCCTTTCGGACCGCTTCGCCAGATCAGCGACAGGTTGCCGGTTCAAGTCCGGCCCCGGGCACCACTCAGTTGGTTCTCCGGAGTATTCCTGTGTCTGCACTCAACCGCTTCACCCCCGAGCAGCTCGACGCGCTCAGGCGCGGTCGCGCCATCCCGTTCCTGATCGAGCACCGCGACAGCACATGCCCCGGGCGCACCCTGTCCGTCATCGCCACCCTCGACGACGAACAGTTCTGCGGCCTGTTTTTGCCCGACGACAAGCCGGACTGCGATCTGGTCACGATTCCGATCGATGGCCCGATGCTGCCCGAGCCGTACCCCATCACCAGCGATGCACCCGACGCCCGCGTCATCCACCGGCTCTGGTCAAACTGGGAGAACGGCGTGCGCGAGAGGTATCTCTCGTTCTTCGCGCTGATGGGCCGCGTGCTCGCACGCGACCGACTCGACGCGGCCCTCCGGGCTGCGCCGCCGCCGCGCGAGCCCGACGCTCCCGCATCCAAGCCAAAGGTCCGGTCCGCGAAGCGTGCCACCTCCAGGCGCGGCGCCAAGCCCCGCCAGAGGAGGCCTCGCGCATGAGCACCCGATCCACACACCCCGGCAACATCTTCGCGCGCGAGCGCGACAACATCGCGTCCCTGAAGGCGGTCTACCCGCACCAGTTCCCCGAGCCGTCGTGGGCCTATAGCTGGCCCGACGGCTGGCACCGGTTGGTCACCGACGCCTGCGCGGCCCTGGATCGCCTCGCGCCCGACGGGCGCTGGCTCCAGATCAAGGAAAAATTCGGCGGCCTGCGCCTGTATTACCACGGCGGGCCGCTGCGCTTCGACGTCCACACGCCCAAGGGCGTGATCAGCGGCTCGCTGGATCCTGACGGTGGTCCCGTCGCGCCGACCGATCTCAACCGCCTCATCCACCAGCTCGAGGAAGACAGCGGCCTGACCTGCGCGCGGTGTGGCGGCGCCCATGGCGTGGGCCGCGCCATCAATCTCACAGGATGGTGGATCACCGCGTGCGAGACCTGCGAGCCGCTGATCCGCGCCCACCGCGCACTGCCACACGGGGAGTAATCGACCCATGAATATCCGCATCTACTCTGACCTGCATCTGGAATTCGGACGCTTCGACTCGCCGTTCAACGAGCGCGGCGACGAGCAACTGGTCGTGCTGGCCGGCGATATCGACGTCGGGTGCGCCGCCATCGGCTGGGCAGCGCACACCTTTGCGCACGTGCCCGTCGTCTACGTGCTCGGCAATCACGAGTACTACCACCACAACTTCGACACGCTGCTCGAGCAGTGCCGCGAGCGTGCGCGCGGCACCAACGTCCACATCCTCGAGCGCGATCATCTCGACGTCGGCGGTATCCGCGTGCTCGGCTGCACGCTGTGGACCGACTACAAACTCTTTGGCGCGGAGCGCATGCACGAAGCGCGGCAATGGGCCGAGGGCTCGCTCGCCGATCATTGGTGCATCCGCCGGACAGGCGGCCAGCACTTCACCCCGGCCCACGCCGCCCGGTCATTCATCGAAAGCGCGCACTGGCTGGACTGGCAGATCAGCCAGGCCGACCGCCCGCTGCTCGTGGTCACCCACCATGCGCCGACGCCGGCCACGATCGCCCCGTTCTACGCCGGGAAGATCAGCAACGCCGCATTCCACAGCGATGCCGAGGACCTGCTGCGCGCGCCGGTGCGCATGTGGGTCCATGGACACACCCACTACAACGCCGACCTGCTGCACAACGGCGTGCGCGTGGTCACCAACCAGTGGGGCTATCCGAGCGAGGACATGCTCGGCTTCCGCCGCGACGGGCTGTTCACGTTCCCGGACGGGGGTGGTGCGCCATGATCTACCGCGAGTCACACCTCGAGTTCCAAGACGATCCGGCGCTGCCCGCACGCGGGCGCTTCCTGATCGTCGGCGACGTCCACGGGCAGATGGCGATGGTCATGCGCCTGGTGCGCGCGACCGGCTACGACCCGTTCAAGGACCGGATGATCGCGCTGGGTGACCTGGTCGATCGCGGCCCGGCCCCGGCCGAGGCGCTGCGCTGGTTCGCCGGCGGCACAATGCGCACCAGCCTGCTCGGCAACCATGAGGCCCTGCTGCTCGACTCGGAATTCGTGCGCGAGGCGCACAAGGTCTGGTTGCACAACGGCGGCACGTGGAGCGAGACGCACGATCCGTTCGATCTCAACCTGCTGCGGCGGCTGGTCATCGGCTTTCCACTGACGATCCGCCTGACGCTCGCTGACGGCAGACGCATCGGCCTGGTGCACGCCGAGGTGCGCCCGGGCACGAGTTGGAAGCAGCTGCAGCGCAGCCGCTACGACATCGGCGATGCGATCCACGACTGGAGCGACACCAGCGTCGCCAGCCTGATCTGGGGGCGGCAGCGTTACTTCTGCTACCGGCATCTGACGAAGCTGCCGCCGCCGGAGGCGATCGACGCCGACGCCCGCGCGCGGATCGCGCTGCTGCTCAGGCCGGTGCCGGGCGTGGATCTGGTGATCGGCGGCCACACCGTGATCCCGACGCGCGAGCCGGTGCGTTTCGGTGCGCACCTGTTCATCGACACCGGTGCCTACCAGGCCCCCGACGGCCGGCTCACGGCGGTGGATCCGGATGCCGGGGTGTACTGGCAGGTCGGGCATCGCGACGACCAGCAGTGGGGGCCGCTGCCGCTGCCGGCGCCCTTCGAGTCGAGCCTGCCGCGCCATCTGCGCCCGCGGAGGTCGCCGCGATGAACGACGATGATCTGGTCGCCCGCTTCGACGCGCTGGGGCCGGTGCCCGACTGGGGTGATCACCCGGCGGGGCTCACGCGCCTGCTGGCGCTGCGCGTACAGGCCTTGTGCCGTGCGCAGCAGTTCGTCCATCGACGCACGACGCCCAGTGGCCCGCAGGCGTGTCTGCTGGCGCGCGACCTCGGGTCGGTGCTGCTCGCGTACCTCGCCGAGGCCGGCATCGACATCGAATTGCAGCAGACCACCGCCCCCGGCGAGGCCTTCACGTCCTGCTACGGGACCGTGCCGTTGGCGGCCACCGCCCGGCTGATGCCGGCCGCAGTCACGCTGTTCCAGCCGCCGATGGAGCACCGCCTGCTGCCCGCTGCCCTGGGCATCCCCGCCTCGGTTGCCGCGTGGGCGATGGCCGCGGAACTCGATCGCGTGCACGGCTCAAGCGACAAGATCCGCGAGTTGATCAGGCAGGCCCATCCACTGGACCCTGCATGGCGCTTGGCTTATCCGGATCTGGCGGGCCGCCACCCGCTGCCGCTCGCTGTCTCCGTGGTCGTCCCGCAGCCGCCGCCACCACCCCGCCGCCGGCGGCGCCGTGGCGTGCAGGCCTGGACGCTGGCCGACGAGGCGCTGATCCAGGACCGGCTGTCGGTGCTGTCACAGCTCAAGGAGCGCAAGCCGGCCACCGAAACGGCGCTGGTACGTCTTGGCCTGCGCTGCATCCGCACGCTGCCGCTCGCCACGCAGCGCCACGCCAATGCGGTCGAGTACCTGGCACGGCGCTTCCCCAATTTCGAGCCGGCCTGTCGCTGGGTCGCTGACCAGATCCGCTTGTGCGCGATCATGCGCGTGCCTCTGCACTTGCCGCCCGTGCTGCTGCTGGGCCCGCCGGGCATCGGCAAGACGATGTTTTGCCTGGAGCTCGCGCAGACGTTGGGCGCCGAGGTGTGCGTGCGCTCGCTCGCCGAGCTCTCTGCCTCATGGCTGATCTCGGGGGCGAGCACGCAGTGGGCCGGCGGGCGGCCGGGCGCCATCGCCGAGCATCTGGCGCAGGTCGAGCCGGATCGGGTGCCGTGGTTTGTCTTCGACGAAATCGACAAGGCCGCCGGGGACCGCGGCTTTCCGGTGGGGCCAGCTTTGCTCGGCCTGCTCGAGCCGTTTACCGCGCAGCGCTTTCGCGACGAAGCGCTGGAGATCGAGATGGACATCCGGCCGGCGGGCTTCATCTTCACCGCCAATGAGCGGGAGCGGGTGCGCCCGGAGCTGATCAGCCGGCTGCAGGTCATCGAGGTGCGTGCACCGACACGCTTCGAGATGCCCGCGGTGATTGCCTCGGTGGACGCGCAGCTGCGCAAGGAGCGGCCGCAGCTGGGCAAGGCGTTTGCATCGATCGAGGCGTCGGTGCTGCTACAGCTTGAAGCGGTGGCGCCGCGCGAGCTGCGACGGGTGCTGCTGGCCGGCTATGCCCAAGCGGCGCGGCGCCCGGTGCATTCGCGCGGGCTGCGACGGTTGCTGGCGACGGACTTGCCCAACGCACCGCAGTGCGCGGAGCCGTCCGAGCACCGGGTGCACTGATGCGGCGTCAGGGACATCGTCGATCACCGCAAGGCGTGCGCGGTGGTGATGGGCGTGATGAGCGCACGCGTGATGGCGGCAACCGGAGACCAAGGTGCTGATCTGTGCGGCGGGCGACATCCATGGGGCGATGGACCGGCTGTATGCGGACGTACTCGACTTCGAGGCGCATCTGGGTCGGCGTTTCGACTGGGTGCTGCATGTCGGCGATTTCGGGATCTGGCCGGACCCGGCCCGGGTCGATCGAGCGACGCGCAAGCACGAGGGCGCGGGTGATTTCTCGATCTGGCTGCAGGCGCGTCGGCCGGTGCCGCGGCGCACGCTATTCATCAAGGGCAACCACGAGGACTTCGATTGGCTCGACGCGCGGCACGACCGGGAGGTGTTACCCGGCTTGTTCTTCCTACCGAATGGGCGGACTTTCGATCTGGCAACCGCGCACGGTCGCGCGATCCGGGTCGGCGGTGTCGGTGGCTGTTACGGGCCATCGGACTACGCACGTCGTTCGCAGGGGCTGCGGGGCTACGCCAAGCGACACTACACGCACGATGAGGTGCAGCGGCTGTCGGCCGCCGACCGCGTGGCCATCGTACTGACCCACGATGCCCCGGCCGGCGTGCGCTTTCCCCGTTACCACGGCGGCCGCGAATTCGTGAGCGAGGCGAAGGGGCTGGATGCGATGCTGGCGCGCGTGTCGCCCAGCGTTTGCTTCTTCGGACATCACCACACGCGGATCGATGCCGAGGTTGCCGGCGTACGCTGCATCGGGCTCAACAAGGTCGCGCATCCCGGCAACCTCGTGGCGATCGATATCGAGTCCAGACTTGGGGATTGGTGGGTGGTTGGGGAGTGGGGAGGGTATGCGTCTGACATTGCTTGAGCTTGGAGATCTTTCTCAGGAGTTCGTGGCAGCACCCTATGCCAGAGCGGCTGTTGCCGGGCCAGTCTGCGGACAACGCCGTCACTCTGTGCGACCGGCTTGAAGCGCTTCGAACGTCCAGTACGCAGGACTTTGACTGGCTGATCGACAAGTGGCTGAGCGCGACAGAATCGGAGCAGGGCTTGATTCGGCTCGATTACGACGACGAGGTGTATCGCATTCGGCGGCTCGCCACCAGGCGCGGCGTCTCGGTGCAGATCGAGACGCTGCCGGTTGCTCGTAGCCGGTGCGATGGGAAGTCTCAGCTGGTCCGCGCACGTATCCTTTGTGTGGATGCCGAAGGGCGAGTGATCAAGCGCTCCGCTGGGCCCGTGCGATGGGTGATGTCCTGGGGTGCGACGCTGTCTGGCGTTTCGGTCATCTCCTGAGCGCGTAATGGGCTTACCATCTGCGGCTCGGTCTCGCTGAATGCGGGATTGCTTCTCCCTCGGGAGCGAATGTCTTTGGGAGGAGCTGCCCCTTTACGATCCGTCGCCCCGATGATATCGTTGAGCGGTGAACTATCGGGAAACGACGACGGCGCCAAGGCGGTTGCGACGTCAAACCCGCATAATCGGAGGACAATGTGATGGTGCCAGACGACGTCAAAAAGCCGAGCGAGTTCAGCTTGATCGATCCAAAAGTGCAAGAGTGCCCTTACGACTTCTATGCGTCCATGCGCGCCCACGACCCGGTGTACCAGATGCCGGAGTCGGGCTTTTATATCGTAAGCCGGTACGAAGACTGCATGGAAGCGCTGGGAAAGCCCGAGATCTTTTCCAGCAAGATGGGCTTCCGGATAATGGAAGACCCGCCGGAAGTGAAACGTATATTCGAGGCTGCGTACGGCGACATCGTTGATACCCTCGTTACCAACGACCCTCCGTCGCATACGAGGTTCCGAAAGCTCGTAAACACTGCGTTCACTGCGGCGCGGGTAGCGAAATTGGTGCCGTACATTGAGCAGGTTGTTTTTGAGACGCTGGAGCAAATCACTGGGCGGCCGGAGATCGACGTCGTCAAGGACTATGCTGTCCCGATTCCGATGAAGATTATTGCGGACCAGTTGGGCGTTTCGCGCGATGACATGGATCGGTTCAAGATCTGGTCCGACGCGAGCGTCGAGCCGTTGGGCGGAATGATTGACAAGGCGCGCTACATCGAGGTGGCAAAGCTGATCGTCGAGATGCAGCGGTACTTCGCCGATAGAATCGAGGAGCGTCGCGTAGAGCCACGCGACGATATGCTTAGTGACCTGGTGAATGCAAGATTGGAGGGGGAGCGTCCGCTGGATCTCCAGGAACTGCTCTCCGTTATTCAGCAGCTTCTCGTCGCCGGCAATGAAACAACGACGAACACGATCAGTTCGGGTGTACTGCTGCTCTGTAGAGATCCCCAGACATTCGCCAAGTTGCGCGCGTCACCGGAACTTTGCGGCAACTTCGCGGAAGAGATTCTGAGACTTGAATCACCGGTACAGGGACTTTTTAGAAAAACGACGCAAGAGACGGTACTGGGCGGGAAGAAGATTCCGAAGGGTGCAATGGTGAACCTGCGTTACGGGTCCGCCAATCGGGATGAAGCCAAGTTCGAATGCCCGGCAGACATCAAGCTGGATCGTCCCAATCCCCGCTCGCACCTCGCATTTGCAGCCGGTATTCATACCTGCATTGGTGCTCAGCTTGCCAGGAAGGAAATCGAAGTGGCGATGAGAGTTCTGGTAACGCGATTGAAAGGCGTTCGGCTTTCATCAAAGCAAGGACCGCTTGAGTATTATCCAACGCTGATTCTCCGCGGTTTGAAAACCTTGCGCGTCGAACTCGACTGGGCGTAGTAAGCTCCGGCGTAAAGCGAGCGCCCGATTTGGGAATCTGCACGCCGCTGAGGACCCGCAGGAAGACCCGCAGAGGGCGCGGCGTGTGTTGTGAAGCGACATGAAGGAGGAGAACGGTGGCTAACAACGATTACGACGTCCTCGTCATCGGCGGCGGTGGTGCCGGCCTTAGCGCTGCATGCAGAGCCGCCGAAGAGGGGGCACGCGTCGCGGTCGTGGAGGCGCACAAGTTCGTTGGCGGCTCCACGGCGCTTTCCGGGGGTGTCTTTTATGCGGCAAACACTTCTGTTCAGAAGGCGGCTGGGATCACCGACAGCGCGGAAGCGATGTTCGAGTACTACATGACCTTGAATCAGCACAAGGTTCATCCATCGATCGTGCGAGTCCTATGCGATGAATCCGGAAACGCCTTGGAATGGCTGCGCTCGCTGGGTGTCGAGTTCCTGCCAGAGAAGCTCTACGTCTCAGGGGTCGAATCGGTCGCACGGGGGCACGCTCCAACGCAGGCCGGTGCAGGAATTACTGCGGCGCTAGAAGTAAAGGCCAGGGAGCTCGGCGTCGACATTGCGTGCGGAACGCGGGTTCGGAAGTTGATTGTCGAAGGCAGGCGAGTGGTGGGCGCCGATGTTGGTGGTGCCCCGGTTCGCGCAGGGTCGGTCGTCGTCGCGACAGGCGGCTTCGGACATAACCGTTTATTGCTAAACAGATACTACCCCGAGGCAGCAGTCCATGGAGATTGGACGTGGGCGATCAGCGCCTACACGTGCCGGGGAGATGGTTTGTTAATGGGGATGGAAGCGGGTGCCGATCTAGACGGCTTGAATCGCGGTCTGCTTCTGCCAACGCCAGGATTCTATAAAGATCTGGACGTCATGCTGCCGAGTTGGCTGGTCCTCGTGAACCGTGATGGCAGACGCTTCGTCCGGGAAAACGTCGAATACGCCGTGATGTCGGGGGCTATCAAGGAGCAGCTTGGGGGTACGGTTTTTGCGATTTTTGACGACGATGCCCGCCAGCACGGGAAGCCGGATCCTGCTTACGAGGCCTATTACAAAAGCGGTCTTCTGACGTTCAACTGGAGCACGGACCGGTTGGACGAGCAGATCAAGAAGAAGAAGGTCCTTCGTGCAAGTTCAATCGAAGAACTCGCCGAGTTGGTCGGCGTCAACGCCGCCACGCTGGTGACGACCATCGATCGATACAACAAGGATGTGGAAGCGGGGCGTGACGCCCTCTTCGGCAAGGATGCGTCCTTGATGCGCACAGTCGTCAAGCCGCCGTTCTATGCTGCCGAAATCAAGCCAGCCATCGTTTGCCTGACGTCCACCGGTCTTCGAATCGATCAGGAAGCCCGCGTTCTGAACGATGCCGACATTCCGATTCACGGACTTTTCGCTGCGGGTGAGGTAACGGGCAGCGTCCTGGGTGAACGCTATGTAGGGGGCGGAAACTCGATCTGCAATGCCGTGGTATTCGGGCGAATTGCCGGGCGCGAAGCCGCCAAGCACGCGATCGCCGCGTCGACGACGGCGTAATCTGGAGGCTCAAAATGACGAAGCGGCTAGAGGGAAAGGTTGCCCTCATTACTGGCGGGGCATTGGGTATTGGATTGAAAACGGCCGAGAGGTTCGCAGAGGAAGGGGCAGCCGTCGCGATCGCGGACATTCTGGTCGAGCAAGGACGGCAGGCAGCCGAGGCCTTGGGTGGAGATGCAACCTTCATCGAACTCGATGTGACTAACGAAGCGGGCTGGCAGGCCGCCATTCAGACCCTAAAGGCGAAGCATGGCCGCTTGGATGTGCTGGTCAACAACGCTGGAATCAGTCCGTTCGGAACGATTCAGGATACGACGTACGAGCTCTGGAAGAAGGTGATGGCCGTGAACGCCGATAGTGTGTTCCTCGGCTGCAAATCGGCCATGGGTCTCATGCGTAAAACCGGCGGTGCCATCATCAACCTGTCGTCCATGATGGGCATCCGTTCGGACGCCAATCTTGCCGCGTACAGCGCCAGCAAGGGGGCGGTCCGCCTCCTGACAAAGTCGGTGGCCCTGCACGGCGCGCCATACAAGATTCGATGCAACTCCGTTCATCCCGGCGGTGTGCAAACTCGAATGCTCGACGATTTTCTCGGCGTACTACCGGACAAGGACGCTGCGATGAAAATGGTCACGCAGCAGGTGCCGCTGGGGCGAGTCGGGCAGCCCGAAGACATTGCCAATGCAATCCTCTATCTGGCCTCGGATGAGGCCTCTTGGGTGACGGGCATCGAGTTGTGCGTGGATGGAGGATCGCTGTTGCTATGAGCACTCGACTGACGCGTGACCCTAGCGGGTGGCTGACGCACACGTTTGACTGGCAGTCCATCGAGAGCCGGTCTTGTGACGTCAAGATGCGTAATACAACAGCCGCAACATGCCTTTGGGAAAAGGCGAAGGAGCGGAGCGACGAAGTTGCGATTTACTTTGATGACGGCAGCCAGCTTACGTACGGGCAGCTTGCAAGAGAGGTTCACGTCGTCGCGGGGGCGCTGCGGGGGCTGGGGTTGGAGGTCGGCGACCGGGTGAGTGCGCAGCTGCCCAACTGGCGCGAGTTCGTCTCGATCAACCTTGCTTGTTGCGCACTCGGCTTGGTTTTCAACCCTATCATTCCGATCTATCGTGGCGCCGAGCTTGGATTCATACTGAGAGACGCGGGTACAAAAGTCCTTTTTATTCCCGAAGAGTACCGCGGCCTGAACTACGTCGAAACGATACGTGCTCTCAGGGGTAACCTTCCTGCGCTGGAACATGTCATTGTCGTCCGACCCGCAAGCGGCGTCGCCGCGCTCAAGCAGCTCGGAGCTACAGGGCTGGAGACATTTCTGTCCGCGCGTACGGACAAGTCTTCCATATATCCTGAGGTCAGCCCTGATCATGTCAAACTTCTGATGTATACGTCCGGAACCACCGGCCAGCCCAAAGGGGTGTTGCACACCCACAACACCCTGAACCGCGTGGTGGACAACATACTGGCATTACGTCAGCTTGGACCCGCTGACGTGATGTTCATGGCATCACCGGTAACACATGTCACCGGTTACAGTGCCTGCGAGATGCCGCTAACGACGGAAGTCAAGGCCGCCATCATGGAGCGTTGGGACAAGGCGCGGGCGGTCGATTTCATTGAACGGACGCGCTCGACATTCAGCGTCGGCGCAACGCCGTTTCTGCATGAGCTTGTCCAGGAATGCTCTCAGCGCGCGAACCGATTGCCGACGATGAAGCATTTTGCTTGTGGGGGCGCAGCGGTGCCACCTGAGCTGATTCGCCAAGCGCATCGCGTCTTCGAGCATTGCCGATGTTTCCGGGTTTACGGCAGCACAGAAGTGCCCTTGGTCTCCCAAGGTGTGACAGAGCGGAGCTTGGAGGAGCTTGCCGCAACGACGGATGGTCGCATTTTCAACTATGAGGTAAGGGTGGTGAGTTCAGAGGGGGCGGTTCTGGGGCATGGTCAAGAAGGGGAGCTATTAGTTCGCGGCCCAGCAATGATGGTTGGGTACACGGATGCCGAAAGCACTCGGGCGTCCCTGACCGACGATGGTTTTTTTCTGACAGGCGATCTCGGCTACGTTACCGAAGCGGGTGACGTCGTCATTACCGGCAGAAAGAAGGATCTCATCATTCGCGGCGGCGAGAATATCAGCGCAAAGGAAATCGAGGACGTTCTCCATACGCACGAGCTGATTCAGGAAGCTGCAGTGGTCAGCATGCCGCATCCGCGGCTCGGTGAAGGCATTGCGGCATACATCAAGCTCTCGGATCCGACACGTCCGGTGTCGTTGGGCGATGTTGCGGCCCACATCGAAAGCAACGGCCTCGCGAGGCAGAAGACGCCCGAGCGCATTGAGTTCATCGAAGAGTTTCCCCGCACGGCGTCCGGCAAGATCCGAAAGGATTTATTGCGCCAGGATATTCGGACAAAGCTGGCCGGAACGGGGAGCTGAAGAAGAATGCGCGTAAAAGTAGATCGGGATTTGTGCTGTAGCTACCGTGCCTGTGAACAGCAATGCCCGCAGCTGTTCAAGCACGACAGTGACGGCATCGTATTCGTTGAGAACGAACAGGTGCCCATTGGGCTGGAAGGCGCAGCAGCCGCAGCCGCCTCGGCCTGCCCGCAGGGCGCGATTCGGGTAATCGACGAGCAAAGGTGAGCGAGGCGGCCTCGATGGCGCCGATCCTGATCGTACTCGAGGGCGGTGTATCGGGGTGCGTAAGGAGCGAGGCGCCGCAACGTCAGGCGCCGTTTGTTAAGTGAATTTCATTGAAGGAGATTTCAAAATGTCTGGGAATAATCTGGTTCATAAGCTTCCAAGCGTGTTTAATGCGGAGGCGGGTGCCGATGTCGACTGTGTAATTCAGTTCCACCTGTCCGAGCCTGCATACGTCAGCATTACCGGCGGCAGCTGCACATCGCACGCGGGCATCGCCGAAGCTCCAGATCTCTCGCTGACGATGGCAGACGACTTCCTGGAGCCACTGCTGCGCGGCGAGGTCAACGGCATGGCAGCCCTCATGACCGGCAAGCTGAAGTTCTCCGGGGATATGGCGCTGGCGCAGAGGATATCGACTCTCTTCGACATGGATAAGCTGTGACGTTCGGAGCGACGCCATCGCCGCGATGCGTGGCTTGGCCGTCGCTCGGGACCATGCGTTTTTAGGCCTGTCCTTCAAATAGACTTAAGTTTAGCCCCCCGGTCGCTGGAGGCACGGTGTGCCACTAGCTTCCGTGGGGCTGGTCGTCCGTCCCACCGTGTGCAGACGTCCAGAGTTGGGCGTCTGGTTGCTTGTCTCTTAAGACATGAAGAGCGGCATACGGCAATTCGCAGCGATCGACCAATCGAGGGCCACCCCGCATGCCGCATATCCGAGGGCTTCGCTTGCCATGCACGCCAGCCATCCAGTCGTTGCTTGGCCTACACGCCAGAGCTTGCAGATTACGCTCTTGTGTAGCCAGCCTGTGACGCTTCCGTCTGAGCGCCGGAAGAGTCGACAGCCTGCGAGAGTTGCCGTTCTTGCAGCGACAGGTTCCCTGCTTGCTTGTTCCCTGATCGGATGCGTGCTCCCAACGCCGAAGGAGCAGTCCCCGAAGCTGTCAGTGGAGTTACCGCCTCTTTGGTCTGTCGCAGACCGGCAACATATGGGAGACGCGCCGCGGTGGTGGTGGGCGTTTCAGGATCCGCAACTCAACGGGCTCATCAAGCGGGCGTTGGCGTCATCGCCGGACTTGGCAGTCGCCCGTTCGCGAATCGAAAAAGGCAACGCGGCGCTCGAACTGGCCCTGGCTGATACCGGGGTTCGGGTCTCGCCAGCGGCGCAGTTGTCACGCCAGCGCCTCAGCCAGACCGGTGTCGTCGGTACGCTGTCAGATGTGGTCGGGGCAACCTGGTACGACCTGGCGAACCTCGGTGTCAACATTGACTGGACCTTCGATCCTTGGGGCAGAAGAGAAGCGGAGGTTGCGGCGGCTGCCGGGCGCGCACAGGCCGTGGCGGCTGAAGGACAGATGGCCATCCTGACGATCACGACCGCGCTGGCCGGTGCCTACTTCAACTGGCAGGCAGATGGCGAGCGCCTGGCAACGATAGAGGAATTGATTTCTGCGCTTGAGCGGGCTCGGCGTCTGAAAGTGCTTCGTGTGGCACAGGGAATCGATCCGGAGGCGGGTCTCGCTGACGCGGACATTCACCTCGAACGAGCCCGAGAGCTCAAGGCGATGGTGCGATTCACGCAGCGACTCAATCGACTGTCGATGGCTGCGATGATCGGCATCTCGGCTGACGAGCTCCCACAGCTCAGGCGTCGCAGTGTTCCGCTAGACCAACTCCGGTTACCGGAGGACGTAAGCACCGGGGTTATTGCGAGGCGTCCGGATCTGATTGCCCGTCGCTGGCTGGTGGAGGCTGCAGTGCACGACGTGGCCAAGGCGCGGGCGGGGTATTTTCCGGACCTCCGACTTTCCGCGCTCGCTGGGCTGTCCTCCACCGATCTGGGCGAGCTGTTCGACCCCGCAAGCCGGGTCTTTCAGATCGGAGGAGCGGTCTACCTGCCGTTTTTCGATGCAGCGCGTGTTCGCGCTCGCCACGGCGTCTCATCCGCACAGATGGAGCAGGCGGTTGCCGAGTACAACGCGGCCGTTACAACAGCCATCAAGGAAGCCAGCGAAGCTGTCTCCAGACTCGAACTGCATCACGCTCGACACGGTGCAGCGATGAGCCGGCTCGCCAGCTACCGTCGAACATATGAAGCAACGAGCGCTCTCACAAGGCAGGGCGTCCAGGACGAGATCGCGGTGTTGCAGAGTCAGTCGCAAGTTCTGGGCGCGAAGGAGGCCGGCCTGCAGGTTCAGGGCGACGTTGCGGCAGCCTATGTGCGTCTGATCATGGCGCTGGGCGGGGCGGCGGCTTCGCTTCCGGCAGAAACCGCCGTAACAGGCTCCAATTGAGAGTGAGCAGAGGGGGGAACATGTCGGATACTGAAAACGCGACTGCGAGCACGTCAAGGCGCGCCCAATGGCGGGCAATAGGCGCAGTGGTGTTGCTGTGCGCGCTGGCGGGCGCTGCGGCACTGGCATGGTGGGGGCTGGTGCTGTCCAAACGAGTGACCACGGACAATGCGCAGATTGCGAACAGTCAAATTCCCGTCATGGCTCAAGTGCCGGGAACCGTTGCGACGGTGCATGTTGCCGATACGCAGCGAGTGAACAAGGGTGATGTCCTGTTGGAGCTCAACACCGTCGACGCCCAAGCTGCACTCGATCAATCAAGGGCGGCCTTGGTACGCGCCATCAGTGAAGTGGTCAACCTTCGTGCGCGCGCCGCTCAGGCACAGGCTGCGGTGGCGTCGCACGAGGTGGCGCTTGAGAATGCCGAAAGAGACTATCGTGCAAGGATGCCGCTGAAGGGGTCGGGCGCGCTGGCCCCCGAGCTGCTTAGACATGCCAGCGCCCAGGTGACCCTGGCGCGTGCGGAACTCCTTGCGGCGAAAGAACAGGCGAAGGCGGCCGCAGTTCTCGCTGGGGCGAGTGACATAGCGCTGCATCCCCTGGTCCGCACGGCAAGGGCCGATCACCTCAAGGCCTGGCTCGCGCTTGGGCGAACGCGAATCCACGCGCCGCTTTCCGGGACCGTCGCGCAGCGCGTCGTGGATGCGGGTGAGCAAGTCGCCCCCGGCGTCCAGCTGATGCGCATCATTCCGGCGTCGGGCTTTTGGGTGGATGCCAACCTGAAGGAAACGCAGTTGCGCCATGTGCGGGTCGGACAACCCGTAACCGTGACCCTCGATCTTTATGGCCGCAGTCGGGAACTGCCGGGTCGCGTCGCCGGCATCAGCGCGGGGACAGGCGCCACGTTTTCGCTGCTCCCCCCCCAGAATGCCGCAGGAAACTGGGTCAAGGTTGTTCAACGTGTGCCCGTGCGGATCGAGCTGGACGAAAGCGCACAATCTGACGAACGCTATCCGCTGTTCGTCGGCCTGTCGGCGCACGTCCGGATCGATACGCGGGACCGCAGTGGTCCAAAGCTTCGGCCTGTCAGCGCGAGCGGCCCGGAGCGGACGAGTCTTGATCAAGAGACGGTGCTGGCCGATCGGCATGATCAGTTATCAGCGTCCAGGGCCGCGGCAGAGTTTCGTCAAACGCTGCTGGAAGTCGTCGGCAGCCATGCCCCCGATGCCCCCTGAGCGTGGTGTCTATGCCGCCTAAGCACGAAGATGCGCCGCTGCGCGGCTGGCGATTGTTCCTGACCGTACTCGCGATCAATGTGGCCGCATTTCTCGAGATTCTAGACCTCTCCATCGTCAATGCCTCGGTGCCCGCGGTGGCCGGTACGTTGGGGGCGACGCAGTCGGAGGCGACGTGGGCGATCAGCGCCTACGCCCTGGGCGCGGCTGTCATCCAGCCGGTCACGGGCTGGCTGACTCGACGGTTCGGCGAGGTCCGCCTGTTCATGGGATCCACTGCTCTGTTCACCTTCGCATCCGCGCTCTGCGGCGCGGCGCCGACCCTCGAGTCGCTAGTCCTGTTTCGCCTGCTGCAGGGGATCGTTTCCGGGCCGATGTTTCCCCTGTCGCAATCGCTGATGTGGAATGTCGTGCCGGAACGATGGCACGGGATTGCGCAGGGTGTATGGGGGATGGTCGTCCTTGTCGCGCCCGTCTGCGGGCCGCTACTCGGTGGATGGCTGACGGACGAATACTCCTGGCGCTGGGCCTTCTACATCAACGTGCCGCTGGGCATCGGCGTAGTCTCAATTCTCTGGACGTTTCTGGGCCATAAAAAGGAAACCACCGAACGTATTCCAGTGGATGTTGCCGGCTTCGTTCTCCTGTTCCTGGGCGTGGGTGCCTTGCAGGTTGCGTTCGACAACGGGCATCAGAAGGATTGGTTTGAGTCCTCGTTTATCGTTGTCACGATGATTGTTTCCGTGGTCGCACTGCTCCTGTTCACTGCATGGGAACGATACGAGCGTTACCCCGTTGTCGACTTCACATATTTCCTGCGCCGGAACTTCTGGCCGAGCGTGGCTGCAATCGCGCTGGGCTATGGCGCGGTGATCGGCGTGCTGGTGACCTACAATCTCTGGCTGCAAACCACCATTGGCTACTCCGCAACACTCGCGGGCCTCGCGCAGGTGCCTTTTGGCGTGGCCGCGATCATCACGGCCGCGCTGATGGGCGTATTCAGCGCCAGGATTCCGTTGCGGACTACAGCAACAGTCGCCTTTGTCCTGTTCGCGGCCGGCTCCGTCTGGCTGGCCTTCGTTCCAGCCGACGCGACATTCTGGCAGTTGTCCGCGCCTCGGGTTCTGCATGGGATAGCCTCGCCGCTGTTCTTCATCATGCTCAGCGACATCAAGCTCTCGGGCCTGCCGCCGGAGCGGCTCGCAGGCGGGACCAGCCTGTCGAGTTTTGTCAGGACGTTGGCGATGAGTCTGTTCACTGCGCTCTCCGTAACGGCCTGGGATCAACGGGCCGATACCCATCACATTCTGTTCGCGGAGCGGACATCCCCCATATTCCTGTCGGCGGTTGCCCCCAGTGCGAATGGTGGGCCGGCTCCCGCGCCCGTCACCTTGCCGGCGCCGGCCGCTGAGCTGTCGATGCTAGATGCCGTAGCGACATTGAAAGCCAGGACACTCGCATTCCATGACGTGTGCTGGCTCTCGGCAATGGTCTTCCTGCTGGCCATTCCGCTGATCTGGATACCGCGCGGTCCCTTCGTTCGCGGCCGCGCCGCGGGAACTCATTGATTCATGGAGTGCCGCCGAGATGAGGTCATGCCGCGCGGAAGTCGGCGGAGAACACAAGGCCTCTTTGTCCGCGGTCAAGCGACTCAATCATTTTTCGCAGAAGGCGCTCGAGCAGGTCGAGCTCGCTCCGGCTGAAGTCGGACAGGCAGTCCGAGAGCAGCGGAGCGAACTCACCCACGCACTTCGAAAGAAAGCGTTCGCCCCTGGCTGTGATCGCGACCGATCTGCGGCGCGCATCTCGCCGGTCTACCACGCTGGAAACGTACCTGCTCTTGACGAGTGAATCAAGAATTCTCGTCATGTTGGCCCGCGTCTGCCCCACCAATTCGGCCAGTTCGCTAGGCGACGAAGTCCCGTTGTCGCAGCTACTCAGAATGGCGAGGGTGTGGAATTCGCTCCCGTTGACCCCGGCCGGGCTCAGCAGTTTCTCGAAATAGTCCCCGACAGAAATATCGGTGGCACGAAGAACTCTGAGCACGTGAATCGTATTCTGCGGAAATCGAGGTATTCGCGCCTGAAGCTTTTTGGCGCTGAGGTCAATGGCCCTGAGCCGGTCAACTCCCTTCATCAGATGTCCTAGGTTGGATGCTTAGGTAAGAATCGTCAGTTACGGGTGCAATTATGTTGCAACGTGTTCAGCGGCGCCAAATCCGCTTTCCCTGAGTAGATCTGCGGTGGTGCTGTGGACGGGGCGAACCGACGACAGCGGTAGAAGCGCCTCAGCGCGCCGCCGGCTCGGCGATCTGCACGTGGCTGCTTCCGGCATCGTGCGCCTCGGCGATCTGTCGGATACTGCGCAACATGCTCTCCGGAACCTCAGCGGACATGGCGTTGATCAGCCATGAGGGGATCGGACCGGCGGGCTCTACGTGGGTCAGCAAACGCACGCGGGTTATTCCGGAGTCGGCCTCCGAAAGTTGCCAGTGCTCCCGAGCCTGGAGGATGCGGACGAAATCGGCGTTTTGCGGCACCTCTTCGTCCGGCGTGGCGACCGACATGATGTTCACTCCCTGATGCTCGTGGGTCACGCGCGTCGTCATGACGACGTCACGGTCCTGAACCGGCCACGGCAGATCGATCTGATAGTAAGCGAGATACGCCAGATCCCCGTCGCGCTTTAACAGGCGCGCCTGCTGGCACGTCGGATCCCACTGCACACGCCGTGAAACATCTTGAAGCAAGGCCGCAACGGCATCCAGATCGGCTGGAACGTCCGTCTCTGCCCGGATTTCGTCGATACTGGACCCATCGACGGCACGCCTGTACACCGAAATGCCGTCGGCGCTTGTGACCAGCTTCCAGTCTGCACCCGCCACCAGCTCGTCGGGCGGGGTGCCAGCCGAAGCAAGACATGAGAGTGAGAGAAGGGCGAGAACGAACACGGCTGCACCTGATGTTTTAGTCGTCATCTACAGATCTCTGTTGTGGTTGGCCATGGCGACCTCGCCGCAAACTCTGCCCAGTCCTCACGGCCGGGCGCCGCCATCGACGGCAGGTGACGCAGGCAATCGCCGTACCGAGGTCCGCTCACTCTGAGGGACTACTTGACGATTGCCCGACGGTCACGTCGGCAGTCTTTGACTCAGCATCCGGACGCCTTGCCGGCACCGGCTGGGTCTCGCGCGCCACGTCGTCGTCAAAGTTCGCGTCGCTGAGCCGGCTCATGTGCCCGTAGTGTTCGGCGAAGGTCCGCACCATCTCGTCCAGTGGAACATCAGCGAATTCCCCCCGCATTGACAGATACTCCATGTGGCGGTTCCCGGCGCGATCGAACGGATGATAGATCGAATCGGCACGACCATCGAACTCCAGCGGCAGCAGTCCGAAGCGCTCGCACAACTCGATGTTGAATGCCGGCGTCGCCTTGAGCCACTGGCCGTTGATCTGGATCGACGTGTAGCCATGCCAGAAGAACAGGTCGGTCTTCATGGTCTCGCGCAGGCGCGCGGTGGACAGATGATTGCGCACATCGGCGAATCCGACCTTTGCCGAAATTCCGACAGCGCGACAGGCCGCGGCCAGCAAAACGGCTTTGGTGACGCACCAGCCGCGCCCGGTTTCCAGCACGCGGCTGGCGCTCAGGCCATGCTGAGTCAGCACCAGATCGTAAGGGTCATAGCGGAAACCGTCACGCACCGCGTAATACAGTGCGGTCGCACGCGCACAGACGGCGGTCGAGGTGCCCTGATGCCGATGCGCAAAGTCCCGTACCTTCGGGTGGTCGGCATTGATGATGGCCGTGGGGGCGAGAAAGTCCTCACGAGCGGTCACGATGAACTCCTGAATTTCCTGGGATGGCGCGAAACGCGTGATCTTCGGGGGAAAGGTTCGACTTCATCTGTGCTCCATTTGATGGTCAAGCACGTGTTCAGCGACACAAGGTGCCGTCAGGAAGCCGGCTCCGGAGAAATTCGATGACCGCATTGCTGAAGACGTCGTTGCGGTCGCCGGCGACCATGTGGCCGGCGTTCTGCACGTCAAACAGTTCGGCATGCGGAATCAGCCGCTGCAGCTCGCGCGCGCCCTCCGGGCTGACCACGTCGCTGGATTCGCCACGGACCAGCAGGGTGGGGACGCAGACACGCCGGGCGGCCTGCTCGCGGCGCTCCTGGTCCACCAGCGCCTCGCCGGCACTGGAGCGTGTGGCATGGTCGAGGAAGCGTGGATCCCAGTGCCAGTACCAGCGTCCGTCCTCGCGCTGCCGCAGGTTCTTGCGCAAGCCGGTGGTGCCGCGCGCCTGACGATGCGGATTGTATGCGGCCACCGCAGCTGCCGCTTCATCCATACTGGCAAAGCCACCCGTATGGGCACGCATGAAGTCGAGCACGCGCGCGATGCCATCGGCTTCGAGCCGTGTGGCGATGTCGACCAGCACCAGGGCGCGCGCAAAATCCGGCGGGCCCTCACCGATTGCCAGCAATGAGGTGAGTCCGCCCAGCGACGCGCCGACCAACGCCGGCGGCGAGCGCAGCGAGGCACGAACAGCCGCGAGATCGGCAACCAGCGCGTCGGCACTGTAGTCGCCGTCCGGCGCCCACGGGCTGTCGCCGTGACCGCGGGCGTCGAGGGCGATCGCGAAATATCCGGCACTGGCGAGCCTTCGAGCCGTGCGGGCCCAGGCGTGCCGGGTTTGTCCGCCGCCGTGCAGCAGCAGGACGGGCGGCCAGTCGCTCTCGCCGGCGACCTCCGCCGCCAGGCGCAGCCCGTGGGCTCCGCACAGTTCCATCGGCCGCAGAGGGACGGTGTCTCGTTCACTGCCGGTTGTCGGGAGCGTTCTCATGAACCGCATTCACTCCAGCCCCCGCGCGATCAGCTCTTTCATGATCTCATTGGTGCCGCCGTAGATCTTCTGCACGCGGGCGTCGGCGTAGAAGCGCGCGATGGGATATTCCAGCATGTAGCCGTAGCCGCCGAAGAACTGCAGGCACTCGTCGACGATCTCGCACTGCTTCTGCGTGCACCACCATTTGGCCATCGAGGCCGTCGCGGCATCGAGCTTGCCCTCCAACAATTTCTGGATGCAGTGGTCGATGAACACCCGGCCGATCGTCAGCTCGGTCTGCCGCTCGGCGAGCCGGAAGCGCGTGTTCTGGAACTCGAGCAGGCGCTTGCCGAAGGCCTTGCGCTCGCGCACGTAGGCCAGGGTGTGTTCCAGGGCCGCCTCGGCGGCGGCGATGGCGCCGACGCCGATGATCAGGCGTTCGCGCGGCAACTGGTTCATCAGCTGGTAGAAGCCCTGGCCCTCACGGCCGCCCAGCAGGTTTTCGGCCGGTACCTGCAGATCCTCGAAGAACAGCTCGGCGGTGTCCTGGCCTTTCTGGCCGATCTTGTGCAGCAGCCGGCCGCGGCGGAAGCCGGGCTGCTCGGCCGGCTGTTCGACCACCAGCAGCGAGACGCCCTTGGCCGCCTCGGCCGGGTTGGTCTTGCAGACGATGATCAGCAGGCCGCAGTGATGGCCATTGGAGATGAAGGTCTTGGCGCCGTTGACCACGTAGCGCTCGCCCTTGCGCTCGGCGCGCGTGCGCACCGCCTGCAGATCCGAGCCGGTGCCCGGCTCGGTCATCGCGATGGCGCCGACCCATTCGCCGGAGGCGAGCCGGGGCAGCCAGCGCCGCTTCTGCTCGGGCGTGCCGCAGCCGACGATGTAGTGGGTGACGATCTCGTGGACACCCTTGGCCCAGCTGGTGTTGCCGGCGCGCGCCTGCTCCTGCAGGATCACCGCCTCATGGGCGAAGGTTCCGCCGGCGCCGCCGTATTCCTCGGGCATGTCGGTGCACAGCAGGCCGGCGGCGCCGGCCTTGGTCCACAGCGCGCGGTCGACGTACTGCTGCTCGTTCCACTGCTCCTCGAACGGCGTGATTTCGCTGGCGATGAACTTGCGGACGTTGTCGCGGAACAGCGCGAGCTCCGCGTTCATCCAGGGGGCCTGGTCCGGCGTCATGGTGCCCATGCCCATCATATCGAGAAGCCGCCGCCGCAGAGCAGCGTCTGGCCACTGACGTAGTTGGACTCCGGAATGCAGAACAGGTACACGGCACCCGCGGCCTCGGCCGGCGTGCCGCCGCGGCCCAGCGGCACCATGGCTTCCATGGTCTTGAGCAGATCGGGATTGACACCGACCTTGATCTTGCGGCCCTCGACGTCGATGCTCGCGTCCGAGCCGGCGACGGCCTCGGTGAGGCGCGTCTTGATCAGTCCAAAGGCCACGCAGTTGACGTTGACCTTGAGCCGGCCCCATTCCTTGGCCATGGCCTTGGTCAGGCCGATCACCGCCGCCTTGGCGGCCGAGTAGTTCGCCTGGCCGGCGTTGCCGCCGGTGCCGGCGATCGAGGAGATGTTGACCACCTTGCGGAACACCTCGCGCCCTTCGGCCGCTTCCTTCTTGGCCTGCACGCGGAAGTATTCCGAGGCGGCGCGCAGGATGCGGAACGGCGCCGTGGCGTGCACGTCCATGATCGCCTGCCACTGCTCGTCGCTCATCTTCTGGATCACGTTGTCCCAGGTGTAGCCGGCGTTGTTGATGATGATGTCCAGGCCGCCGAGCTGCTCGATCGCCGTGTTGACGAAGCGCTCGGCAAAGCCGGCTTCCGTCACGCTGCCGACGCAGGCCACGGCCTTGCCGCCCGCGGCTGCGATCGCCGCGACGGTTTCCTCGGCCGGGGCGGCATCGAGATCGTTGACGACCACGGCTGCGCCTTCGGATGCGAGCTTGAGGGCGATTTCCCGGCCGATGCCGCGGCCCGAGCCGCTGACGATCGCCACTTTTCCTTGAAGTTTCATGCGGAGTCCTCCTATATAGGGATTGGGGAGCGTTTCGTCCTAGGCCAGCGCCACCAGGGCCTCACCGGTGAGCTTGACCTCGCCCTTGTCGTCGACCACGCCGATCTCCAGCCGCGCCAGCGCCTCGCCGCCGCGCTCGATGATCTCGGCGACCTTGCCGTTGCAGGTGAGCTTGGCGCCGACCGGCGTGATCGCGGCAAAGCGCACCGAGAACTGGCGCAGCCGGTTCTGCGGCGTCCATTGGGTCAGGAAGCGGCCCAGATAGGCCATCGACAGCATGCCGTGCGCGAACACGTCGGGCATGCCGGCGGCCTTGGCGAAGTCGATGTCGATATGGATCGGGTTGTGATCGCCCGAGGCACCGGCGAACAGCGCCAGCGTCGTGCGCGTGATGGGGGCAAGCTTGAGCGGCGGCAGTTCCTGGCCGACCTTGACCTGCTCACGAGTCGGGGCGTTCATGCGGCTTTCTCCTGCGGATTGCGCACGACGATGACGCTGCGCGCCTCGACCACGGTCTTGCCCTGCGCATCCTTGATCAGCGAGTCCTTGACGATGAACTCCAGTGCGCCGCCCTTCTTGCTATAGATGTCGCTGATCTTGGACTCGACACTGAGCACGTCGCCGGCGCAGACCGGCGCGTGGTAGGTGAAGCTCTGCTCGCCATGCAGGATGCGCCCGATCGGCACGCCCAGGGTGTCGAGCAGCGTGGTCATGGTCCCGGCGTCGAGATCGGCGCCCATCAGGAAGGTCGGCGGCGCCGGCAGGCTGCGGTAGCCGGCGGCCTTGGCTGCCGCCTCGTCGAGATACTCGGGTCGCGTTTCGCCGGTGGCCTTGGCGAAAAAGCGCAGGCGCCCCTTTTCGACCTCGAAGCTCACCGTCGGCAGCTGCAGGCCGATGTGCTTGGTATCGATCACGTCGACCTCCGCTTCAGACGGCCTTGTACATCGTCACGACACAGGCGCCGCCCAGGCCGAGGTTGTGCTGCAGGGCCACGCGCGCGCCTTCCACCTGACGATCCGCGGCCTGTCCGCGCAGCTGCTGGACCAGCTCGGTGCACTGTGCCAGGCCGGTCGCGCCCAGCGGATGGCCCTTGGACAGCAGTCCGCCCGAGGGATTGGTGACCACGCGCCCGCCGTAGGTGTTGTCGCCGTCCTCGACCAGCTTCTCGCCGCCGCCTTCCGGCGCCAGCCGCAGCGCCTCGTAGGTCAAGAGCTCGTTGGTCGCGAAGCAGTCGTGCAGCTCCACCACGTCGACGTCCTCGGGGCCGATGCCGGCGGCCTCGTAGACCTGGTCGGCGGCGGCGCGCGCCATGTCGGAGCCCACGAGCTGCATCATGTTGCGCGCCGTAAAGGTGCTCGGCGTGTCCGTGGTCATCGCCTGCGCGACGATGCGCACGCGCTGGTCGAGCCCATTGGCCTTGGCAAAGGCTTCGGAGCAGACGATGGCCGCGGCCGCGCCACAGGTCGGCGGGCAGGCCATCAGGCGCGTCATCGGGCCGATCAGCACCGGCGAGGCCATGACTTCCTCCACCGTCACTTCCTTGCGGAACAGCGCGACCGGGTTGCGCGCGGCATGCCGGCTGGCCTTGGCGCGGATCTTGGCGAAGGTTTCCGCCTTGGTGCCGTACTTGTCCATGTGCGCCATGCCGGCGCCGCCGAAATAGCGGATCGCCAGCGGCACCTCGGACTGGCCGACCAGCTCTTCGCAGACCTGGTCGAAGGGCTCGAAGGGCGTCGGCCGGTCGTGGTAGTAGCTGCCGAGCGCGCCCGGCTTCATCTGCTCGAAGCCCAGCGCGATCACGCAGTCGGCGGCGCCCGATTCCACGGCCTGGCGCGCGAGGAACAGCGCGGTCGAGCCGGTGGAGCAGTTGTTGTTGACGTTGACCACCGGGATGCCGGTCATGCCGACGGGGTAGAGCGCCCGCTGCCCGCAGGTGGAATCGCCGTAGACATAGCCCACGTAGGCCTGTTGCACCTTGGCGTAGTCGAGGCCCGCATCGGCGAGCGCCCGGCGCGCCGCCTCGGCGCCCATCTCGTAGTAGGGCGCGCTGGCACCGGGTTTGGCGAACGGCACCATGCCGACGCCGCTGATGATCTGTGCATGTTTCATGATTCGCTCCTTTTATTCAGATACTTGACGGGTCCAGCCCCCGCGTCGCTGGCCCCGGTCGCATGCAGGGGCAGTGCATGGACCGAGCGGTCAATCGGCTCTCACCAGTGCGTTACGGCTGCAACGGTTTAAAGTGATTGTCGGATAGTTGACAGGTAAACTATATCATAAGTACGATGGTCACCTTGAAGTTGTGAAAGCCCTGATCGGTTCAAAAGGGCTCGCTGCAAGAACGAATGCTGCGGAGGAGATTCCTTTGGAAGGAAGGCTGAACGAAGGCGAGCGCTGGAGGTTGGTTGCTGACCGCCTGTTTGTCGTTGCCGATCATGAAACGGCACTGCTGGCCGGACGTTGTCGACGCACCGGGCAGCTTCGATTCCCTCTGCCAGAAGCCGGCGGATCTGAAGCGTTTGAAGAGGTCAGGCTGCCCAGCGCCGGAAAACTCTGGACCTTCACAGTTCAGCGTTTTCGGCCGAAGTCACCGTTCAACGACGGAATGGCGCATGACGCCGAGTTCGTGCCCTATGCGGTGGGCTATGTCGAGCTTGGAGACCTCCTTATCGTCGAGAGCCGAATTGTTGCGGCCGATATCGGGGCGCTCAAGATCGGCATGCCGATGCGGCTTGTCCGGGAAAGGCTGCGTCGGGACCCGGATGGCGTCGAGGTGATCACCTACGCATTTTCTCCGGAAGGGGCCTGACGCCGGGCCGCGGGCCACACCTGCAGTGCAATCCAGAGCAGACAGAAGAAGGTAAGGACGATGACGCATGTACACATCGTGGGCGCCGGCATTCACCCGTTCGGACGCCACCCGCGCAAGACCGCTCTTGAGCTCGGCGTTCATGCCATCCGGGAGGCCTTGGGCGAGGCAGGACTGGATTGGTCGTCGATCCAATGCGTATTCGGCGGTTCGGCAGCGGGCGGCGCGATCGACGCGCTGCTTCCGGAGTTGGGATATACCGGCGTTCCGACGATCAACGTGGCGAACGGATGTGCCACGGGTGGGTCAAGTCTGCTGGCCGCTTGTGCCGCTATCCAATCCGGTCAATACGATCTGGTGCTCGCGGTGGGGTTCGACAAGCACGAACGCGGTGCATTCAACGCCGATCCGCAGGCACTCGGCTTGCCCAAGTGGTACGGCGAAAGCGGCATGATGCTGACGACGCAGTTCTTCGCCATGAAGATTCGGCGCTACATGCACGAGCACAACATCAGCGTGGAGACGCTTGGCTTGGTTGCCGAAAAAGCCTTCGAAAACGGCGTTCGTGCACCTCATGCCTGGCGGCGCGAGAAGATTCCGCTGCCGGCCATTCTGGCCGCGCCGATGGTCTCGGATCCGCTGACCAAGTTCATGTTCTGTTCGCCCTCGGAGGGCGGCGTCGCCTTGGTGCTCGCGTCCGCGGCCAGAATGAAATCGCTCCGCTTGTCCGGCCCTCGTTTGCGGGCTGCCACCATTCGTAGCCGCCTTGCGGGTTCCTTCGAAGTATTTTCGCCGGCGCTGACTGTCCAGCGTGATCCGTCGCCGACCGTGCTCGCCGCGCGCGCCGCGTTCGAGGCCGCCAGCGTCAATCCGCGCGACATCGACGTTGCGCAAATCCAGGACACCGAGTCGGGCGCGGAGATCATGCATCTGGCCGAGAATGGCTTCTGTGCAGACGGCGCGCAGGACGAGCTCATTGCCGCCGGCCATACCCGTCTGGGCGGGAAGTTACCTGTCAATACGGATGGGGGCTGTATCGCTTGTGGTGAGCCCATTGGCGCTTCCGGGCTTCGGCAAGTGTACGAGAACGTACAGCAGTTGCGGCAGAGAGCTGAAGGACGGCAGGTCGAGGGCGCTCGCCTCGCCTACAGCCATGTCTACGGGGCGCCCGGCATTTCGGCGGTCACTATTTTGGAAGCTTGAACCAGATCATGGCGGTTGCCGGTAAACACGTACCCAGTTTGGAGGATGATCGAGATGGCTGCTGACGACTACCCCCTGATCAAAGGCGTTGCAAGCAAGGCCAGCCCTCTGGTGGAAGACCTTTTGAAGGAAGACCCACGGTCGACGCCGGCCTTGGATGCGAAGGGCAACCACTTTCCCGCGGAAAAACGGATCGACTTATCGCGTTACTTGTCGCCGGCTTTTGCGGAGCTGGAGAAGGAAAAGCTCTGGAAGCGTGTATGGCAGTACGCCTGCCGCGAGGAAGACATCCCCAACGTCGGCGACCGCACGGCGTACAGCGTCGGTCCGCTTTCGTACATGATCGTGCGGGTCGATGAGCGAACCATCAAGGCATACGCGAACAGCTGCCTGCACCGTGGTACTCGCTTGTGCGACGGCACGTCCTCGGGTGAGCGGATTCGCTGTCCGTTTCACGGTTGGGAATGGAATCTCGACGGCACCCTTCATCACATCCCCAGTCGCTGGGATTTCCCGTTCGTCAAGGACAACGAGTACCACTTGAAGGAAGTCAAAGTCGGTACCTGGGGCGGCTTCATCTTCATTAACCCCGATCCAGCCGCAGGGCCGCTGGAGGATGCACTGGGCGTGCTGCCGGAGCACTTCCGGTCCTGGGGGCCGGAAAATCATTTCACGTATGCCCGAGCGCGCAAGCGGATACGGGCAAACTGGAAAGTCACGATGGAGGCATTCCTCGAGTCGTACCACACCATCGAAACGCATCAGCAGATTCTTTCGACTCTCGCGGATGCCTCCACGCAGTACGAAGCCTGGGAAAGCGCCACCAGCCACGTCAGCCGTCTGTACTCGCCGATGGCGGTACCGAGCCCGCATCTGGGCGACGAAGCCTCGCGCGAGGCGGCTGCACTCGAGCTCGCGGAGAGTTTCATGATGCCGGGCATGGAGGAGATCCGGTTCAAGGTCGATCCCTCTTCGCCACTGTCTGCGCGTGCGCAGCTGGCTCAATGGCGCCGAAACCTGCTGCAGATGTTCACCGGCGCGGACTATTCGGCCTGGCCCGACGCGCTGCTTCTGGACGCGATTCAATACTGGATGTTCCCCAACTTCTGCCCTTGGTATGGAGAAGGCGGGCCGATCGTTTATCAGTTCCTTCCTGACCCCGGCAATCCCCAACAGTCCATCATGGATGTCCGGATATTGGCGCCGAAGCCAGGCAATGGCATCAAGTGCCCGCCACCGTCGCCGCCGGTTCACCTGGATTTCGATGAGTCATTTACCGACAAGGTACCGCTGTTCGGATCCTTGTCGATGGTGTTCGACCAGGACATGGCCAATATCCCCAGGGTTCAGGCCGGTCTGGCAGCGGCGCACGAGAGCGGTACGGACATCGTCTTTGGACGGTACCAGGAGATGCGCATTCGGTACTTGCACGAGATTCTAGACCGCCAGCTGTCGTTGTGAGCGGAGTAGGGATACGGCAGGACGGATTTGTTGCGGTCATTGCCGAAGCGGAGCTGCGCTCCGGTGAACAGCGGGCACTGACGCTATCCGGCGTGCCGTTGTTGCTGTGTCGTGATCATCGGGGGCAGCTTCATGCGGTGACCAACGTCTGTCCGCATGCCCTGCTGCCGCTGACGGGCGGAAAGCTTGAAGGATGTGCCCTGACCTGTCCCAAGCACGGCGCCCGCTTCGATCTGGTCTCGGGGCGACCATTGAACGAGGTGGCGGCAACGGGGCTGCGGTTGCATGAGGTGGCGGTGCGTGAGGGCAGCATCTGCGTCCGACTGGGCTCGATGACGCCGGCCCGGCAGCAGCGCCGGAGCTCAGCAACAAACTAGCTGTCCAGGGGGAGTCCCGAGTGCGAAGTGATATGGAGAAGACAACGTGGCCTTAACGCATGTGTTGACCCCGCTGAGGATTGGCGCGGTCGAGCTCAAGAACCGGGTCGTGCGCCCGGCACATGGGACCATGATCGGTGCTGGTTCTTTGAACGAGGATCTGATTGCCTACCACGAAGCCCGCGCGAAAGGCGGAGCCGCGTTGTCCATCGTCGAAATCATGGGCGTTCATCCCAGCTCGATCGGCTCGCTGGACGCGTCGGATCCCAGGCTCAACAAGATGTATCCCAAGTTCGTGGAGCGCATGCATGCCCACGGCATGAAGATTTTCCAGCAGCTCTGGCACGGCGGGCACAACGTGGCGCTGCCGCCTCTGGATGGCAGTCCGCCGTGGTCGGCATCCGACATACCCGGTCTGACGAGCGGCATCGTGCCGACGCCGATGACCAAGGCCATGATCGACGAAGTCATCGAAGCCTTTACCAAGGCGGCCCGGAGCTGCGAGTCCTGGGGTGTGGACGGCGTGGAGATTCACTGCGCGCACGGCTATCTGCCGGCGCAGTTTCTGTCGGCCAACACCAACAATCGTCAGGACGAATACGGCGGCGACCTTGAGAATCGTGCGCGCTTCATTCGCGAGCTTCTGAGCGCCGTGCGCGCGAGCGTGAGCCGGCAAACCGTGGTGGGCGTGCGCGTTGCGCCTGACGCTGTGCGGGGGGGCGCAGGCGTCGACGAGTATCGGTACGTCGTGCAGATGCTTGAAGCGCTCGGCCTGATCGACTACGTCAACATCTCCATGGGGAACTACCAGAGTTTCCCCAAGATGATCGGCGGCATGCATGAACCGGTCGGCTACGAGCTTGAGACCAGTAAACCGGTGGCCGCGGCCACCCGGCTGCCGACGATGGTGGTCGGTCGCTTTCGCACGCTGGAGGAGGCTGACCAGGTCATTCGCGCCGGTGAGGCCGATATGGTTGGTTTCGTTCGCGCGATGATCGCCGATCCGGATCTGGTGAAGAAAACCGTCGAGGGCCACCCGGAGCGCGTACGTCCCTGCATCGCCTGCAATCAGGGCTGCGTAGGCGGCATCTTTCAGCCCTTGTTCCCGCGCATGGGCTGCACGGTGAACCCTGCCGTCGGCTTTGAAGCCGGCATGGGGGAGGACAAGCTGCTGCCGGCCGCGAAGCCCAAGCGCATCGTGGTCATTGGCGGCGGGCCCGCAGGGATGGAAGCGGCACGCGTGGCCGCTCAGCGCGGACACCGCGTTGTGCTGTTCGAAGCTCAGCCCAAGCTCGGCGGCGCTTTGCGGCTTGCGGCGATGGCGCCCACCCGCGCGGGGATTCTGGACATTGCGGTCTGGCAGGAGGAGGAGCTGTATCGCCTCGGTGTCGATATCCGCCTCAACTCCTATGCCGACGTGGACGATATCCGACGCGAGCAGCCCGATCAGGTCGTGCTGGCCACCGGATCGCTGCCACGGACGGACGGGATTCAGCTCTCCAATCCGGGTGAGCCGATCGAGTTCGCCGATGGCGGCCGCATCATCTCCAGTCATGACCTCCTGCTCGACTCCGATCGCGATCTCGGCCGGACCGCTGTGGTCGTGGATGACCTTGGACACTATGAGGCGGTCGCCTGTGCCGAGCAGCTGGCCGTCAAGGGCGTGCGCGTGACCTATGTGTCACGGCACAACAGCTTCGCGCCGCTGGTTGAGACGGCGCTCATGTCCGAGCCGGCATTGGCGCGGTTGCAGCGGCACGCGTTCTCGCTGCAGCTGCGGACGCGCGCTGTGCGTGTGGAGCCCGGTGCCGTCTGGGTGCGTCCAACCTACGTCGATGATCGTAAGGCCGATCAGAAGCTGGAGGCCGACACCGTCGTGTTCGTCTCCCACAACGCCCCCAACAAGGAACTTTATCCAGTGCTTGTTGAAGCGGGATTGCGGGTTGATGTGCTCGGGGATGCCCGTTCGCCCCGCTTTGCCCAGACCGCGATTCGGGAAGGCTATTTCTGGGGCGCGATGCTGTAGTGCGGCCGCGACGTCGAGCCGGCGTCTTCGTTTTTTTGAGATGGAGGTCCTCGCTCGACAGTGAGCTGAAGGCTCCACGGATTGCAGTGCAAACAGGCGTGAGGAGAGTGCGAAACATGAGAAGTATGGTCAATTGTCGCTGGGCATTGATCGCAGTGCTGATGACGTGCGCGTCTGCATTCGCCCAGGACGATCTGGATTTTCTGTTGACGCCTGAGCAGGGACAGCCTTCGCAGACCCCGTCCCCGGACGCGCCGGCAGCTGTGCCCGAGGCCGAGGCGGAGTCGGCGGAAGCATCGCCGCCGCCGCCGGCGGCGCCTGTGCCCGAGGCGGGGCCTGACACGGCCGGCGGCTCGGTCGAGCCTGCCGCTGCGGCGCCTGCGAGGCGCCGGCCCAGCAGCCGTTTGGTCGAAGAGATCATCGTGACCGCGCAGAAACGCGAGGAAAACCTGCAGAACGTGCCAATCACGGTGCAGGCTTTCAGCGCCGAGCGGCTGGACGCGATGGGGATCACGACCCAGGAGGACCTGCCGCTGGTGACGCCGGGCATGACCGTCACCAACACCTCCGGCTTTTCAATTGTCTACATACGTGGCGTCGGCTCGGATACCTTCCTGATGGGCGACCCCAACGTGGCCACCTACATCGACGGGGTCTACCTTCCGTTTGCGGCACTGCAGGCCGGCCAGCAGTTTGGACTTGATCGCATCGAAGTGCTCAAAGGGCCGCAGGGAACGCTGTTCGGTCGTGGCGCCAACGGCGGCGCGGTGAATATCATCACCAAGCGGCCGTCGCTGACCGAGTCCGAGACGGAATTCCAGATCGGTTTCGACAGCTTCAATACCATTGAGGCCAAGCTGTTCACCAGCATTCCGGTGACGGACACAGTCGCCTTCAGCCTGTCGACGCTCTACAAGTCGGGCGATCACTGGTACGACGAGGACTCGCGCGCGGGCGGTGAGCCCTTGCCGAAAATCTCTTCGCAATCGGCGCGCCTCAAGCTGTTGTGGGCGCCGACGGAGCGCCTGGACGTGACGCTGTCATTCCTGAAGTCGCTCGAACAGGGCACCTCGTCCGGGTTGCAGGGCAATTGCGAACCCAGCCTGCTGGCGCGGCTGGTCGGCATTCGTCCGCAATGTGGTTATACCGTCGAGAACGACGTTCCTGTGTTCGCCCACACCAACAACACGATCTACAGCCTCAGCTCCACCTGGAACACGGACTGGTTCGATGTCAAGGTCCTGGGCAGCTATCAGAACCAGGAGCCGTCGGGTCTGTTCATCGATTTTGACGGGGCGCCGCAGCCGGTGGCGTATTTCGGCACGAAGAACGGGGCTATCAACCGGGTCGACACGGCCGAATTCCAGCTCGTGTCGAATGAAAACAGCTGGGGCGCGGACTGGCTGCGTTGGAATGCGGGCTTCTATTGGGTGCAATGGGACGCCCGCCTGGACCCGGTGTTTCTGGCCCTGGCCGGACTGGATCTATCGACCGGCGTTGAGAATGCAACGATTTCGCTGCCGCCGGGTCTCGTCGATCTGCTGGATGCGCTGCTCGAGCCGCTGCTGGGCTTTGGAGTGCCCTCCGGTCAGATCCGTCTGGTGGGCGCCAATACCCTGAATTCGCGTGCGCTGTACTTTCAGGCCACGGCCGACCTGAGCGAGCGCTTCGCCCTGACGGTCGGTGCGCGCGCCCAAGACGAAACCCGCTATTTGGATGAGTCCAGTTCCGGTCTGGGCGACACCAACGTCGATCCGGTGGTGTTCATCCAGCGCTACACCGGCCAGAAGCGCAACGTCAGAAGCCTGAAGCCGAAGGTGACGCTGGAGTTCCGTCCGGACCCCGGCCTGGAGCTGATGACCTACGCCAGTTTCCAGCAGGCGATCAAGGGATCGCAGTACAACCTGATCAACATCTACGACCCGCCGGAGGAAATCGAGCCGGAGGAGATGGATGCCTATGAAATCGGCATCAAGTGGTCGCCTTTCGGCGGGCTGGCGACCTTCAATGCCGCGGCGTTCTGGTACGAGATCACCAACCTGCAGGTGCAGTTCGTCTCCCTGCTGCAGGGTGGCGCAGTCACCCAGGAAAACGCTGGCGGCGCGCGCAACCGCGGTTTCGAGTTTGATGCCCTGGTGCCGCTGTTTCCCAACACGATCGACAATCTGATTCTGATCGCCAATGGCACCTACCTGGACGCGGTCTATACCGAATACAAAAACGGCAGCGGCTTTGATCCGGTGACCGGACTTCTGCAAACGGGCTAGGATTTTTCGGGCAATCGCGTCACGCGCACCCCGGAGTTTAGCGGCACGCTGGGCTTGTCGAAGACGACCGCGGTGCGCGGCGGCGAGCTCGAGATCGGCGCGGACCTGTACTACAACTCGGGATTCTTCTATCTGGCCCAGAACGCCCCTCAGGACGAGGAGGACGCCTACCAAGTTGTCAATGCGCGCGTGAGCTACCTGTACGACCCCTGGAATCTGCGCACGACGGTCTTCGGGCGCAACATCACCGACGAGAAGTACAACTACGGCCGCTTTCATGTCGACTTCGGCACCGCCGACTATCTGGCCCCGGGCGCGTCGTACGGCATCAAGTTCAACTGGCAGTTCTGAGGGGGAAAGACCATGACGCAGAAGAACACGCGTGATCTGCTGTGCGGCTTGGGTGCGGCTGTGCTGGCACTGTCGGCCCCAAGCGCGGTGGCGCTGGAAACGCGCGATGCGCCGCTGGAATCGGGGTCTTACTTCGCGCCGCTGGCCTCGTACCGCAGCGCGCTGGACGACTCGCAGTTCAAGGATGGCTACGGTGCGGCGGCCTTGTTCGGCTTTCGCGACGGCGTGTGGGCGATGGAGGCCGGTCCTGTATACCAGAGCTTTGCGACCGAGGCCGACGAGGATGCGACCGTGGTCGGGTTCACCATCAACGGGCTGCTGTTCCCGTTCCAGTCCCTGCCGCGGCTCTACGGCAGCCTGGGGTTCGGCGCGGTGGAAGTCCAGGACTACCCTGATCCGGCCGGCCGATTCACCGGCACTTTTCCAATCGTCAACGTCGATGCCGGACTGGGCTACCTGTTCCCGATCCAGTGGGGCAACTACGAGTTTGCCGTGCGCGCCGAGGCGCGCTATCAGTACGGTACGCGCGAGGAACGGCTGAATGCGGAACGTGAGGATGTGCCTGCGCCCCGCGACTTCAAGACCGCGGTAGCCAACCTGGGCCTGCATTTGCCGTTGGCGAACAAACGTCCGCCGCCGCCGCCGCCTGCGCCAGCGCAGGTGGTGCCGCCGGTCGCGGATGCTGACAGCGACCATGACGGCGTGCTTGATGCAGTGGACGAATGCCCCGGAACAGCGCCGGACACGCCGGTGGATGACGTGGGCTGCGCGCTTCCGCCGCCACCTCCGCCGCCGCCGCCTTGTCGCACGCCGGAGCCGGGCGAACGTGTGTCACTGGCCGGCTGCGGGACGGGTGATGTCATTGTGCTCAGGGGCGTCAACTTCGCGCTCGACAGCGCCGAGCTCGATCCCAACACGAGAACCCTGCTAGACGATGTGGTCAGCGAGCTGAACGACAACCCGCAGATCCATGTCCAGATCGTGGGGCACACGGACGCGCAGGGCTCCGACCAGTACAACCTGATGCTGTCCGACGAACGCGCGCGCGCCGTGATGGATTACCTCGTCGAATCCGGTATTTCTGCGGACCGCCTGACGGCGATCGGCATGGGCGAGGCCGAGCCGATCGAAAGCAACGACACCGCGGAAGGCCGCGCACTCAACCGACGCGTGGAGCTCAAGATCACCCAGGCCGGCAGTCCGGATGAAGACTGATCTGATTCGCCGAGCCCGTGTGAGCACAGCGTCGCCGCTCTCAACCTACCCCCCTCGACAGGCAGCCCGTGAACATTGACTTTACCCCGGATGAAGAGGCGTTTCGCGCCGAAGTGCGCGAGTGGATGCGCCAGAACGTTCCCCGAAGTCCGGAGGCGCCCAACTTCGGCATTCCCAACGACTACGAGCTGAACCGGGCGTGGGAGCGAAAGCTGGCGGACAAGGGCTGGCTCGCCTATTCATGGCCCAAGGCGTATGGCGGCCCAGGATGGACGGTGACGCAGCGCTACATCTTCGATGCGGAACGCGCGTTGGCGGGAGGACCGCCGATCTCGCCGTTTGGCGTGATCATGCTGGGTCCCGTGCTGATGAAATTCGGCAGTCAGGCGCAGAAGGACCGGTATCTGCCTGCCATACGAGATGCCAAAGAAGCTTGGTGTCAGGGCTTTTCGGAGCCGCAGGCCGGCTCAGATCTGGCAGCGTTGAAGACGCGCGCCGAGCGACGGGGGGACCGCTATGTCGTCAATGGCCAGAAGATCTGGACCACGCACGCGCATTGGGCGGATTTCATATTCTGTCTGGTACGCACAGACGCCGATGTTCCCAAGCAGCAGGGAATCTCGTTCCTGATGATCGACATGCGTTCTCCGGGCATCGAGATCCGGCCGATCCGCACCATCGATGGGCATCATCACCTAAACGAAGTGTTCTTCACGGATGTCGAGGTGCCGATCGAGAACTTGGTGGGCCAGGAAGGGCAGGGGTGGACGATTGCCAAATACCTGCTCGTCAATGAGCGGACCGGCATCGCCGGGGTTGCGGAGTCAAAGCGTCAGCTCGGGATGCTGCGGAAGGTCGTGGCCGCGGACCCCGCACGGGCGAGCGACCCCGCAATTGCCCGCCGCTTGGCCGAACTGAGGGTGCAGCTGCTGGCGCTCGAGTACACGCATCTTCGCGTCCTCGACCTGGCCGCGCGCGGCAGTCCGATCGGTTTGGAGCCGTCGGTACTCAAGATCAAAGGCTCTGAGCTCCAGCAGGCCATTTCCGAGGCGGAGCTGGAGATCGGCGGCCTGGAGTGTCTGCCTTGGCTGACGGATGTGTCGGGGTCGATCCGGACGTTCAAATGGGCCGCGGAGCGCTATAACTTCCTGCGCGCGTCATCGATCTTCGGCGGCAGCAACGAGGTTCAGAAGAACATCATGGCCAAGCTGTTGCTGGCGCAACATTGATTGCCGCATCGATCGGAGACTTGTTGTGGACTTTTCGCTGACTTCCGAACAACTGATGCTGCGCGACAGCGCGTCGCGTTACCTGGAAGAGAGTTACGACTTTGCGCAGTATCACCGCTCACTTGCCGCGGAAGGGCACTGCGATGCCAGTGTCTGGCAGCAATTTGCAGAGTTCGGCTGGCTGGGTATCGGCGTGCCCGAAGCTCTGGGTGGGCTGGGCGGCGATGCGATCGATGCGGTCATTGTCAACGAGGCGCTCGGAGCGGCGCTGGTCGTCGAGCCGTATCTGAGCGGTGCCTTGCTTCCCGCTCGGTTGCTGTTGCAGCTTCGCTCCGCAGACCTCCAGAGAGAGTGGCTGGAAGCGCTGGTTGCGGGTAAGCAGCAGATGGCTTTGGCGTACGCAGAGCGCGACGGGCGCGGCGATCCCGGCTACTGCGCCGTCACCGCGCGACCAGCCGGCGATGGGTACACGCTCACCGGGAGCAAGCAGTGTGCGTTCAATGCGCCGAATGCAAGTCACCTGATTGTCTCGGCGGACCGCGCGCCGCCTGCCGGGCAGGTTTCGCTGTTTGTCGTGCCCGTGAACGCCCCGGGTCTGACGCTGGAGTCCTATCCGGTGATGGGCGGCGGTGTTGCCGCGAATGTCCGGTTCGACGAGGTGCGCGTCGCACCGGAATGCGAGATCGAGGGCGGATCGGACGCGCTCGAAGCGGGCATCGACTTTGCGATCCTCGCGGACTCCGCAGCTGCGCTGGGTGCGATGGAAGCCGTGTTCCGAAAGACACTGGACTACGTGCGCACGAGAAAGCAGTTCGGTGCCCCGCTGGCGAGCTATCAGGTACTGCAGCATCGGCTGGCCGAAATGTACCTTGAGCTGGAGCAGTCGCGATCGCTCATCCTTCTGGCCGCGATGCGCACGGCCGCGGGGACCGCGGACGAGCGGAAACTCGCGGTGTCTAGCGCCAAGGTTTACGTTGGAGATGCGTCGCGATTGATTTCCCAGCAGGCCGTGCAGTTGCATGGCGGGATCGGTGTGACCGAAGAGCTGGATGTTGGCCACTACTTCCGCAGATTGACGGCTTATCGGCTGCGCCATGGCGATCGCGAGTTTCACCTCACGCGCGCGATGCGGTATGAGCCCTTGAACTGATGGCATCCGGCGGGCCCTGCTGACCAAGACGCGGCTGGATAGGTGAGTGACATAACCGAGTAACGGAGAAGGCGTCATGAGAGGAGAAGTTGACATGAAAGACATGAAAGCTGGAAGCGGTTGGACTGTATCTGCCACGCGGTATCGGCTGATCTGCGTGATCGGCCTAGCGGCGGTGCTGTCCGCCTGCGGCGGATCAGGTGACTCGCAGACGCAGCCTGCCGCGCAGGACAAGGCCGTTCAGGCCTCGCCGATGTCCGGTGCGCTCGACCCGCTGCAGGAGTCGCTGAGCATCGACGGTGTTCAGGCCTTCTCCGATCAGGCTGTTTCTGATGCGGCACTGCGCAGTGTCATGCGCTGCGCCGACGTGATGCTCAGCCAGGCCGTCCTGGATTTGGGCGACCAGATGCTCAGTGCGCTGCGCGATGCGGCCGAGTTTTCCAATCCGGCGCTTCTGCAGCCGGATCAGACCGCGCTGTCGCAGCGGTCGCAAAGCCTGGTGGTCGGCATCGCCGGCTTTCTGGGGGCGCTGTCCGGCGACGATGCGGCCTGCGCGCGCTCGCAGTGGACACTTGGCGAGATCGGCACGGTGCTCGGAGCATTCGACGGCGGGCCACTTGAGCCCTTGACCCGTACACTGGGTCCGGCGCTGGAGCGCGCAGCATTGCGCTCGACCGAGGGCTCTGTCGACATCGCGGCCTTCAGTGCCATGCTCGACGATCTTGATGTTGCGATGCAGGGCGCGATGCCGCAGCTGGCCCCGGAGGTTCGCGACACGCCGGTGATCGGCGGAACTCTACACGCTTTGGCGCAAGCACTGAACCAGGCGGCCACGCTGTATCGTACGGCGCTGGTGTTCGACGAGCCGGGCGTCGCTGCTTCGCTCGAGGCCTTCATCGCGGCCGTCACGGGCAACGTGCTGACCGAGCTGGTGCCGGTGGCTGCCCTTGAGAAGCAGGCGCCGCAGGCCATCGCGGGCTTGGGGATCGGCAGCGCGCAGATTCAGGACGATGCGGATCAGGCCTCAGCGGAAATTGTCGCCAAGGCTTCGAGCGGCGCACCCTTGCAGGATTTGTTGTGGACCGTGGGGAACCTGACGCGACCGCTCGCGGCCCAGCTGCTGCTAGTGCTTGTCCCCGCGATAGCCACTCCGCTACTTGGTGCTGGCGCTCCGGTGGCTGACATCGTACTCAGAGTGGCGGTTAACTTGTTGTCGGGGCTTCTGGGCGGCATTCTTTAGAAGTTGAGGCAGCGGCTATTCGACGCGTCCTTATGTTTATTGGTGCGGCGCTCCGCTTATGGAGCGCCGGCCAACAGACAACAGCGGGTTCAGGCTACTAGCGCACCTACTGCTTCGCGGCGATCCACTTTTAATCTCACGCGGACAGGTAGATAATACCGAGCTGAACGACTGGTGTATTACCCATAAAATGGACGGAACATTCGAATGCGGTACCCAAACAGAAAAGCGGACTGAGGCGATGTTCGCCATCGTGTTTGTCAACGGAAACCAGCGCTGGACGGCAGAAGTCGCGCCGGGCGCAAATCTGGCCGGTGCAGCAGTGGAGAACGGAGTGGCGGGTGTCGATGCCACGTGCGGCTTCTGTTGCAGTTGTGCAACCTGTCATGGCTACGTCGGCGAGGCCGGCATGGCCGTGCTGCCGCCGCCGTCCGAGGACGAGCGCGCATTGTTGGAGGCACTGGATAGCGTGCGGCCGGACAGTCGCCTCTTGTGCCAGGTCGAGGTTACACCGGCTCTGGATGGCTTGGTCATCGAGGTCGCCCCCCATCAGTAGCGAACCAGGAGAACCGCTGATGAAATCACCGACATGGAGCAAGGAAACCGGTCTGGCCATCTTTAAAAAGATGGCGCTGATCCGAAAGAACGACGAGCGCTTCATTGCAACGCTCAAGTCCGGCAAGCTGATGATGCCGTATTACTCGGCGCGCGGACAGGAATGCATTCCGGCGGCGATCAGCATGCACCTGGACACATCGGATTACCTCGTGACGATCTATCGGGGCATCCACGACATGCTGGCCAAGGGCGTGCCGCCGAAGCTGATCTGGGCCGAGTTGGCGGGGCGTGCCACGGGTGCGTGCAAAGGCAAAGGGGGGCCGATGCACGTCACACACCCGGAAGCGGGTTGCATGGTCACCACCGGCATCGTGGGTGCGGGCCTGCCGATCGCCTGCGGGCTGGCGTGGGCATCGAAGCTGAAGAACGAAAAGCGGGTCACGGTCTGCAACTTCGGGGATGGGGCAGCCAATATTGGTGCATTCCACGAGTCACTGAACCTGGCCTCGGTGTGGAAGCTTCCCGTGGTGTTTGTTTGCCAGAACAACCGCTACGCGGAGCACACCGCGTACGCCAAGGGCACTGCTGTTGCGCGCATTTCGGACCGCGCTGCGGGCTACAGCCTTCCGGGCGTTCATGTCGACGGTAATTCGCCGGAAGCCGTGTACGCGGCGGCGGCGGAGGCGGTGGAGCGCGCGCGGGCTGGCGAGGGGCCGACTTTGATCGAGGCCGTCACGTTCCGGTTCAACGGTCACCTGATTGGCGATATGGGGGAATACATTCCCAAGGCGGAATATCAAGCCGCAGTTGCGGCGGATCCGTATCCGGCGTTTCGTGCGCGTCTGATCGATACGGGTGCGGCGACCGCTGAGCAGCTCGACGCGATTGAGGGCGAGACGGAGCGCGAGGTCGATGCAGCGGTCGAGTTCGCGTTCTCCAGTCCGGTCTGCGGGCTCGAGGAACTGGAGCGCGACGTGGTCGCGCTGTCTGCCTGATCTGGAGAACTGACATGAGCGAGTCAACAAATATCGCGATGGCCATCAACATGGCGCTGGAAGATGCCATGGCGAGCGACCCACGCGTAGTTGTGCTGGGAGAGGACGTGGCCGATCCGGAGGGCGGCGGCATCCTGAAGGTGACAATGGGGCTGTCGAGCAAGTTTGGCGAGGATCGTGTGCGATCCACGCCCATTTCCGAGATGGGCTTCATCGGCGCAGCCGTGGGGGCCGCCATCGCAGGCATGCGCCCGGTGGCTGAGATCATGCTGATGAACTTCACAGCCGTGTGCATGGACCAGATTACGAACCATGCGGCCAAGATCCGCTACATGTCGGGCGGTAAGACGCATGTGCCTCTGGTGATTCGCATGATGACCGGATCGGGCTTTCAGAACGGCGGGCAGCATTCGGACTTTCTGGAAGCCTGGTTCTGCCATACCGCGGGCCTGAAGGTCGTCATGCCCTCGACCACCGTCGATGCCTACGGACTGATGCGCGCGGCGATCGCCGACGAGGACCCGGTGATCTTTGTCGAGCACATGGGGAGCTACTGGGCCCCGGGGCCGATGCCCCAACGCGGTGAAGCGATCCCGCTTGGCAAAGCCAAGATTGTCCAGGAAGGGAAAGACGTCACGCTGATCGGATACAGCCGCTCGATGATCGATCTGCACGGCGTGATGGGCAAGCTGGCGAAGGAGAACGTCAGCGCGGAACTGATTGATCTGCGTACGGTGTCACCGCTCGATATGGAGACAGTCCTGACGTCAGTGAAAAAGACCGGGCGCGCAGTGATTGTCCATGAAGCATGCCGCTCCTTTGGTGTGGGCGCAGAGCTTAGCGCACGCATTCACGAGTCGCTGCACGCCGATCTCAAGGCGCCTGTGCAGCGCGTGGCGTCCAAGGACATCCCGGTGCCGTTCGCCAAGCATCTGGAGACCGCGTACCTCTATAGCCAGTCAGATATTCTCAATGCGGTTCGGCGCACGATGGCCTGATTGCGCACTCCCAAATCATTTGCGTGGATTGATTACTCGTGAGCACCTCGATCATATTGCCGAAGCTGGGATTTTCGATGAGCAGTGGGACGTTGACTGAATGGCTGGCGGCAGACGGAAGTCAGGTCACCAAAGGTCAGCCGCTGTATTGCCTGGAAAGCGAGAAGTCGGTGGAAGAGATCGAGGCTCCCGAGAGCGGCACGCTGAAGATCGTCGCGCAGGCGGGCCAGGAATACGAAGTGGGTACCGTGCTAGGCGAGATCGGATGATGCCGGGTTCCAATGCGCAAGCGGGCCAGTCGTCTGCGGATCTGGGCGACGTGGCGGCGGAATACCGAGTTTACGGCGAGGTCGAGGTTCTGCCGCTTTCAAGGATTCAGTCGATCGTCGCCCGCAACCTGTCCAGGAGTTGGACGCAGATTCCTCACGTGACACATCACGATGAGCTCGACATCACCGTCCTGGAGCAGGCGCGGCCCAAGCTCTCGGAGGCGAGCGGGTTCAAGCTGACGGTGCTGCCGTTTGTGATCAAGGCCGTCGCGGAGGCGCTCAAGGCGTTTCCGCAATTCAACGCATCGCTCGATGCCAGCGGTCAGCACCTGATCTTCAAGAAGTTCTACAACGTCGGCGTGGCGGTCGACAGTCCGAAGGGGCTGTTCGTGCCGGTGGTTCGCGCGGTCGACGAACTGAGCGTCAAGGCGATTGCGGAAAGGATGGCGTCGCTGGTCGCCCTGGCGCACGGCAAGGGTCTGCCGATGAGCGAAATGAGTGGCGCGAGCTTCTCGGTGTCGTCCCTCGGCAGTGTTGGCGGTACGGGGTTCACACCCATCATCAACCTCCCCGAAGTGGCGATCCTCGGGCTGACCCGCACGCGCCTTGCGCCCCGGCCGACCGGCAGCGGCACCGTCGAGTGGCGCTCAATGCTGCCGGTGTCGCTGTCTTACGACCACCGGGTCATCAACGGTGCCGACGCGGCGCGGTTCTGCCGGTTCGTCGAAACGGCAATGGAATCTGGCATTTCTGCGGGGCATGTCGCGGAGCCATGACCTGAGAAGGTGCCTAGGAGCAGCGCAGCGTTCGACGCGACAAACCAGTGTGATCGCAAGACAGTCTACTCAACTAAACGTGCGAACCCGGGATCAGCGAATGACTGGTCGGGTTTGAGGAGAACAACAGATGAAACGGGTTGGAATCAGCCGGCATGGAATGGGCGGTCACGGCGCCGGATTGGCGAGCCGCATGGCGCCGCTCATTGCGCTTGCCATGTCTCTGGGCGCCCCCGCCGCGACCGTCCCCGAAGTGATCGAAGCGGGCAACGAGTGGCTGGTGGCGCAGGCCTCGAGCCAGGACCGGGTTGATGCGTTGGGCGAGCAGCGCCGCAGTCTTGCGGACGAATACCGCACGGTGCTGCGCGAGATCGAGGGGCTTGAGGCCTACAACCGCCAGCTTGAGCGCCAGCTGCGGCTTCAGGGCGAAGAGATCGCGATTCTCGACGACAGCATCGCGCAGGCGACGACGGTGGACCGCCAGATCCTGCCGTTGATGCTGCGGATGGTCTCGGCGCTGGAGCAGTTCGTGGCGCTGGACATCCCGTTTCTGCCGCGCGAGCGTGCCGAGCGCCTGCAGTTTGTGCTCGAAGCCATCGACCGGGTCGACGTCACCGTGGCCGAGAAATTCCGCCAGGTGCTGGAGGCCTACCTGATCGAGCTCGAATTCGGCCGCACCATCGAGGCGTATACCGGCGCCGTCGACGTCGACGGCCAGAAACTCGAAGTCGATTTCTTGAGAGTGGGCCGCATCGGCCTGTACTACCAGACTCTCGACGGCACGCAGAGCGCGCGCTGGGACGTGGACACCAAGAGCTGGGTGAAGCTGCCGGCGTCCGACCGCAACCCCATCCGCGAAGCCATCCGCGTCGCGCGCAAGCTCACCGCGCCGAATCTGCTGACCCTGCCGCTGCCGACTGCCGGAGACGCGTCATGAACGGCAGTTTCCCCACCCGTTTCAAGCGCCCAGTTTCCAGTTTCCAGACAAGCATGAGCCACGCGCTGCGCAGTCTTGTGATGGCCGGCCTGCTGGCCAGCGCCCCGGCCTTTGCCCAGGACGACAGCGCGGCGACGCTCGACGAGCTGCTCGAGCAGGTGCGCACCAAGACCCTGGCCGACCAGGGCCAGCTGCAGCAGCGCGAAGCGGAATTCGCCCGGGCTGTCGGCGAGCAGGCCAATCTGCTGGCGCAGGCCAAGGCGCGGCGCGACGCCCTCGAAAACCGCGGGTCGGAGCTCGAGGCCCGCTTCGACCTCAACAAGCGCGAAATCGACACCCGCCAGCAACAGCTCGACGACAAGCTCGGCGCGCTCAAAGAGCTGTTCGGCATCTTCCAGCAGACCTCGGGCGACCTGCAGGGCATCTTCTTCGACAGCCCGATTTCCGCGCAGTACCCCGACCGCACCGAGTTTCTCGAAGCCTTCGCCAAGAAGATGAGCCGTGCCTCCGAGATCTCGACGATCGAGGAGATCGAGCGGCTGTGGTTCGAGCTGCAGCGCGAAATGACCGAGACCGGCAAGATCGTGCGTTTCGAAGCGCCGGTGCTGCTGGCCGACGGCACGCAAGGCCAGCGCGACGTCATCCGCCTGGGCGCGTTCGACGTCGTCTCCGCCGATCCGGCCCGATACCTGTCGTGGCGCGGCGAAACGCAAAGTCTGGCCGAGCTCAAACGCCAGCCCGGCGGTGACACCCTCGACCGGCTCGACGACTACGCGAGCAGCACCGATCCGGTGGCGCGCATCGACCTCGACCCGACCGGTGGCTCGCTACTGGAGCGCCTGGTCGAAGCCCCGGGCCTCGGGGATCGCATCGAGCAGGGCGGACTGGTCGGCTACGTCATCCTCGCGCTGGGCGCGGTCGCGCTGCTGGTCGCGCTGGAGCGCCTGATCACCCTGTCCATCATCGGCGCCAAGGTCGCGGCCCAGCGCCGCAACCTTGACAGCCCGCAGACCGGCAACCCGCTGGGCCGGGTGCTGATGGCGTACCACGAAAACCGGGGCGTCAATGCCGAGACCCTGGAAATGAAGCTGGGCGAAGCCGTGCTCAAGGAGCTGCCGAGCCTCAACCGCTTCCTGACCTTCCTCAAGATCATCGCCGTCGCCGCACCGCTGCTGGGTCTGCTGGGTACCGTGACCGGCATGATCAACACCTTCCAGGCCATCACCCTGTTTGGCACCGGCGACCCGAAGACCATGGCCGGCGGCATCAGCCAGGCGCTGGTGACCACCGTGCAGGGCCTGTGCGTGGCGATCCCGACGGTCTTCCTGCACAGCATCTGCAGTACGAGAGCCAAAGCCGTCGTGCACATGCTCCAGGAACAGAGCGCCGGCCTGATCGCCCAGTACATGGAAAAGGGCAGCCGCGCGTAAGCGCGGTCCCTGACCCCTGAGCAATGGACATCCTGCTCCTAGGCTTCTTCGACATCGTCGAGCGCATCCAGGACTTCCTGGAGGCGGGCGGGCCGGTGCTGATCGCGATCGCGGTGGTCATCTTCATGATGTGGGCGATGTCGGTCGAGCGCTTCGTCTACTTCAAGTGGGTGCTGCCGCAGCAGGAGAAAGCGGTCATCGACCTGTGGCAGCAGCGCAGCGAGCGTGCGAGCTGGCAGGCGCACCAGATCCGGCGGGCGCTGATCGCCGGCATCGCGCTCAACGCCCGGCTCTACCTGTCGACGATCAAGACCCTGGTCACCGTCTGCCCGCTCTTTGGTCTGATGGGCACGGTGACCGGCATGATTGCCGTGTTTGACGTCATGGCCTTCGCCGGCATGGGCAACCCGCGCCTGATGGCCTCGGGCGTGTCGCAGGCGACGATCCCGACCCTGGCCGGCATGGTCGGTGCGCTGTCCGGCATCTTCGTGATCGTCTGGCTCGAATCCACCGTCAAGCGCCGGGTCGAGCTGCTCGCCGACCACCTGACGATCGATATCGAGGGAAGCCGGAGCGCATGAAAATCCTGACCCAGCTGCCGCAGGAAGAAGAAGACAGCGCGATTGACTTAACGCCGATGCTGGACGTGGTCTTCATCATGCTGATCTTCTTCATCGTCACCGCGAGCTTCCTCAAGGAATCGGGTTTCGAGGTCAACAAGCCGGCGGTGCAGCAGCAGCCGCCGACCGAAGAGAGCCAGAGCATCGTGGTCAAGATCATGGCCGACGGCCAGATCTTCATCGGGCCGCGCCGCGTCGACGTGCGCTCGGTGCGCCCCAACATCGAGCGGCTGCGAGCGGAGAAGCCCGAGGCCCCGGTGGTGGTGCAGGCGCACGCCGAGGCGCGCAACGAGCTGTTGATCAAGGCGATGGACGCCGCGCGCCTGGCCGGCGCCGTCGACGTCTCCATTGCGGAGCTGAACTGATGGATCCTTTTAGCGCCGCCCAGCAAGCCGAAGACGACAGCGCGATCGACTTAACGCCGATGCTCGACGTCGTCTTCATCATGCTGATCTTCTTCATCGTCACCGCGAGCTTCATCAAGGAAGCCGGCATCGAGGTCACAAGACCCGAGGCCGAGACCGCCTACAAGCAGGACAAGGCCAACATCTTCATTGCGCTGTCGCCCACCGGCGAGATCTGGATCGACCGCAAGAACGTCCCGCCCGGACAGCTCAAGGCCACGATCACCAAGCTCAAGGCCGAGAATCCGCAGGGTGCGGTCATCATCCAGGCCGACAAGGACTCAAGGAGCAAGCAGCTGATGCAGGTGATGGACGCGGCCAGAGACGCCGGCGTCACCGACATTGCGGTGGCCACCGAGGCGCAGGAGTAAGGCGCATGCAGATCCACGCCAGCGCCCAGACCACCGACCTGTCCGTCGCCAGCGCCGCCGGCAACCCGGTCCGAAACTTCCTCAGGCTGGTGCTGGGCGGCTGCATTGCCGTGATCGTCACGTTTGCCCTGTACTGGCTGATGGCCGAGCTGGTCGCGGCGGGCCGCGAAGCGATGAGCGACAGTCCCAGTGGCAAGATCATCGACTTCGTGCGCATCAAGCGCGACCAGAACCTCGAGATCGAGCGGCCCAAGCCGGAAAAGCCGGACAAGCCGCAAGACGCCCCGGACGCGCCGCCGCCGCAGGTGCAGGCGCAGGCGCCGACCGCCGGCGCGGTGCAGATCGGCCAGATGCGGGTCGACAGCAGCTTGACCAGCGCCGGATTCCGACTGTCCGCCTCGGACGGCGAATACCTGCCGATCGTCAAAGTCGCGCCGATCTACCCCTCCAGAGCCCAGTCCCGCGGGATTGAAGGCTGGGTGCTGCTGCAATTCACCGTCACCGAAACCGGCGCGGTCCGGGATCCGGTCGTGCTCGAATCCGAGCCGCCGGGCATCTTCGACGAGGCGGCGAAAAGGGCGGTGGTCAAATTCAAGTACAAGCCGCGCGTCGAAAACGGGCGACCCATCGAAGTGCCGGGCGTGCAGCACCTGATCACCTTCGAGATCGAAGAGGGGCGGCGGCGATGAGGGGCATCCGTCATGTGATCCTGCCGCTGCTGACGGCGCTGCTGATCAGCGCGCCGGTCCACGCCCAGGACAGCAAGAAGCCTTCAAAACCGCAGACCAGGCAGACGCAATTCATCAGCCAGGCGGTTTTCAAGGATCTGGAGAAGGCCCAGCAGGCGATCGACGCCAAGGACTACGCCGCGGCGATCACCGCACTGGACGTGGTCAAGGCCCGGGGCGACAAGCTCAACGACTACGAGCGCGCGACGCTGTTCAACCTCTACGCCGCCGTCTACTACAACCTCGACGACACGCCCAAGGCGATCGCGTCGTACATCGAGATCCTCAAGACCCCGAACCTGCCGGAAGGACTGAGAGACAGCACCCTGTTTGCGCTGGCGCAGATGTATTTCGTCAGCGAGGACTACCCCAAGGCGATCCAGGTCCTGAACCAGTGGTTCAAGACGGTGCCCGAGCCCTCGGCGGACGCCTACGTGCTGCTGGCGCAGGCGCACTACCAGCTCGAGGACTTCAAGAAGGCCGAAACCGCGCTGATCGACGCCCTCAAGCTGGCCCGGCAAAAGCAGCAGGCGCCGAAGGAGAACTGGCTGGCCCTGCTGCGGGCCGTGTACTACGAGCTGGGCGACTACGCCAAGGCCGCCAAGGTGCTGGAGATCCTGGTCGCGCAGTATCCGAGCGAAAGCTACGTGCTGCAGCTCTCGGGCATGTACGGGCTGATGGGCGAGCAGAAAAAGCAGCTGGCGACGCTGCACGCCGGCTACCTGGGCGGCCTGGTCACGAGCAAGGGCGATCTGCTGAATCTGGCCCGGCTCTACCTGGTCGAGGACGTGCCGTACCCGGCGGTGCAGCTGCTCACGAAAGCCTTCAAGGACCAGGCGATCGAGCCGGACGCCGAGACCCTGCAGCTGTACGCGCAGGCGCTGTCACTGGCGCAGGAACGCGAAGCGCAGATCCCGGTGCTCAAGCGGCTGGCCGAGCTGACCGGCGAAGCCCGGCACTACGCCTTCCTCGGCCAGGCGCACGCCGAGGCCGGCAACTGGGACGCGGCGATCGACGCCTTCCAGCAGGCCCTCAAGGGCAAGGACCTGGACGACCCCGCCGGCATCCGCATGCAGCTGGGCACCGCGCAATTCAACGCCGGGCGCCTGAGCGAAGCCAGAAGGACCTTCATCGCCGCGTCCGAATCCGACCAGCACGGCGAGATCGCATCGAACTGGATCAAATTCGTCGGCGCCGAGATCGAGCGCAAGCGGGTCCTCGAGCAGGACCCGGCCACCGGACCGCAGGCCGCGCCCGTCGCAGACGATCCGGCCGACGTCGAGTCTGATAACGAATCGGCTGCACAGCCGGCAGAGATCGAGCAGGCCACGCCCGTGACCGAAGGGCGCGCGGCCGAGACGGCTCACGCATAGCTCGCCTACCGACTCTCCCCCGCGTCCAATGCCGATCCCAACCGGCTCGTGGCGCGTCCCTGGCGGGATGCCCCTGTTGCGGGCATCTCGCTTTTTTTCTGAAAACTGCGGATCGCTCGACAGACCCGAGCGGCAGCTGGGGACACGACGCGTGTCGACCGCACCCTCTCCTCAATTCCTGCTTGCTCCCATGCGCAAAGCAGAACGTACCGTGTCGAGGACTGCCTCCGGTCGCTCCATAGGCAAGAAATGCGTCGCTCCGGCGATGGTGTTGACTTCAGCAAGAGGCAGCAAAGCACTCAGGCGCTGGCGTGCCGCTGGCGAGAAGGTGGACGCACGCTCCGCGGCCAAGGCGATCACCGGACACTGCAAGCGACGGATACCGGGCCACGGGTTGTGTTCGGTGTGGGCAAAGGTGGTGCTCTCCCATTCCGGCGAACAGGCCAGGCGAACCTGATTCTCATGCGGCACCAGGCCATGGCGGACATAGGCCTCAAGCCACTCGTCCGGCCAGGTCCGGAATCCCCCGCGGCCGCGATAATTGCTGAGCGCCGTGGCCTGTGAGTCGAACACCCGGCGGCGGCGTGCCGCGCCCGCGGCCAGTGAGAACCGCTGCGACTGGCCCAGCCGCTTGGCCAGCCACAGCCGCCAGCCCTGCCAGCGATCCATGATCACGGGCTCCACCAAGATCAGGCCCAGCACCTTGTCGGGTCGTCGGGCCGCGGCCATGAGGCTGGTGGTGGCGCCGATGGAATGCCCGGCCAGCCAAACCGGCGCCTCTTGGGCCGCCAACCAGGCGGTGAGGTCCTGGTAGTAGGTTTCCCAGCCGCGGAAGGTCGCCATATCCGCGGCCCCGGCGCTGGCCCCATGGCCACGCATGTCCCAGGCCAGTACATTGCAATCGCTTGCCAGGGCGTCCAGCAAGGGCGCGTACAGCCGGCCATGGAAACCCGTCGCATGGGCCCAGTGCAGGGTGGGGCGCACCTCCGATCGCGGCCAGCGCCACAGGACGATCTCCCGGCCGTCGGGGGCCGTGAACCCGTCTTGCGCGATGGCGACGCGCGTGTCAATAGGATTTGGGCAGGCCAAGGACATGTTCGCCGATGTAGTTGAGCAGCATTTCGTTGTTGATGGGTGCGATCTCCATCAGCCGTACCGAAGGCCACAGGGTGATGATGTCGTAGTCCCGGTCGAAGCCGTAGCCGCCGTGGGTTTGCAGGGCGGCCTCGACGGCTTTGACCGCCGCGCGCGAGCCCAGCAGCTTCGCCATGTTGGCGTGCGCGCCGGCATTGCCGCCGGCGTCGAAGGTTGCGGCGGCCTGGATCATCATCAGTCGCGCCGCCTCCAGTTCGGCCTTGGCCTCGGCCAGCCGGTGCTGCAGGGCCTGGTAGCCGCCGATGGGGACGCCGAAGGGTTTGCGTTCGTTGGCGTAGGCCACGGCCTTCTTGAGCGCGTAGTTGCCCAAGCCCACGGACATGGCGGTCACCAGCAGGCGTTCCGAGTTCAGCGCCTCGAACATGCCGGCCAGTCCCTGGCCCGGCAGGCCGATGAGGCGATCCGCATCGAGCCGGACCTCGTCGAAGAACACGAGGTACTGCCGCTCGGGCCAACCGACATCGATGTTCAGCGGCTGCAGCTGCACGCCGGGCGCATCGGTATCCACCACGAACAGCGACATGCCCTCGGTGCGGCGCCCGACCTCGCCGACCTTCTGGGTGCGGGCCACGACCAGCATGCGGTCGGCGTCCGCCGCGCCGGAGATAAACACCTTGCGCCCGGTCAGCCGGTAGCCATCGCCCTCCCGTGTCGCCAGCGAGGACATCGCGAAGCTGTTGGTACCGGCATCCGGTTCGGTGATGGCAAAGCACAGTTTCTCGGTGCCGCTGATCGTCGGTTTGACGAAACGCTCGATCTGCTCGGGCGTGCCATGGCGGATGATCGGCACCCGCGCAAAGCCGGTGAGCAGCAACATCGGCAGCACCAGTCCTGCTTCGGCCAGTGCTTCCATCAGCGCCACCAGCTCCACCTGGCCGCCGCCGGAGCCGCCCAGATCCTCCGGGATGGAGATGCCGAGCAGTCCGTATTCGCCCAGCGTCTCCCAGATCTCCTGCGGGAAGCGGTGCTGGTCGATGCATTCGCGCATGTATGCACGGGAAAAGCCCTCGCTCACGACGCGGGCGGCCTCACGGATATCGTGCATGCGCTCGGCCACGCTGCCCGGGCCAAACGGCATATCGGATGCGTTGCTGATCATCGTCTTCTCCTCCCCGTCATCGTTGCGGGGTAAACCGATTGCGTCGGCCGTCGTGATGCACGCGGCCCGGCTGATCGAGAAACTCCTCGGTGGTCATGGCAGCCAGCAGGTCCTGATCGGCGGGTGTGTTGGCGACAAAGCGCCGACCGTCGCGCAGGCGGCCGAGGACGATGCCCTGAACCGGGCGGTCGGTGCGGTCGTGCATGACGGTATAGGTCTCGATGCGGCCCGTGCCTTCGGCCTGCTCCACGACGTCCACGCCAGGGCCGGCGTCGATTTCAGCCTGCAGCCCGGCCGTATCGACTGGCTGCCATCCGCCGCTGGGCGGGTGCCCGCCGTAGAGCCCCAGCGAGTGCTTGCTCATGTACCAGCCGACACCGCTGACCAGGCCGGTGGCGCTGCGGTCGGCGCGGATGCGGGCCATGACCTCGGCGATGGCGTGGGTGCAATATTTGTTGCCGGGCCCGCCGTGAAATGCCAGCCCGCCCGTGACGGTCAGCGGCCGGGGATCGTGTGCGGCAATGCCCAGTGCGTCGCGCGCGATCTGCACCGCGCTGGGGAAACAGCTGTACAGGTCAAGGTGATCGATCTCGTCGATGGCAAGTCCGGCGGCGGCGAGCAGCCGCCGGCCGCAGGCCGTGATCGCCGGGGAGCGGGACAGATCGGCCCGCTCGGAGACGAACCAGCGCTCGTGGGCGCTTGCCGCAGCCAGGGGGTATACCCAGCGCTCGGGGTCGATGCCCAGCTGCCGGGCCTTGGCCGCCGACATCATCACCAGTGCGGCGGCCTGATCCACCGCGATGAGAGCGTTCAGATGCTTGGTGTATGGCGCGCCGACCATGCGGTTCTTGGGCGTACGCTCGGCGATGTCGGCCGCCGACAGCGATTCGCGGCGCCAGGCCTGTGGATTGCTGGCAGCGACGGCGCTGAACCGCGCATACAGCTCGCCCAGCATCTGCCGGTGTGCAACCGGGTCGTGGCCGTAGCGGGCGCGCAAAGCCTGCTCGAACAGGGGATAGATCTGAATGGGCAGATCCAGTCCGTGGCCTTGTTCGGTCCTGTTCGTCGGCGCGCGCTCGTCCCCGAGCAAGCGCGGGCCTTCGCCGCTCGCGGTATCGATCACGCCGGACAGACCGGCACTCCGGCCGCGCATCTGCGTGGCCAGCGCCTCGCCGCCCGCGATCAAGGCGCAGTCGAGTTCGCCGCCGGCGATGCGCCCGGCGTAGTACCCGACCAGCCATTGGCCCATGTTCCCGCCGATGGGGGTGTAGAAGCGCTCGCCGGGATCGATACCCAGGCGTTGCGCCAGGCTGGCCGGGGCATCGGGATAGGCCGGTGCCAGGATGTTGAGACAGGTCAGTGACCGGACCTGTCCCAGCACGCCGGCCACGCCGCAGTCCGCAGCCGCAGCGCGGGCCGCCTCGGCGATCAGGTCGATCGGCGTGCGGGCATCATCCGGCTCGCGCGCGGTGATCTGACCGGCGCCGACCAGCACCGGTGTGCGTGCTTCCCCTGGAGTCATCTTGGCCCTCGTGTTGGCCCGGCAGCGCCGGGAAACAGCAGTTGCACCCGCCCGACGGCGATGGGCCTGCGGGGATCGTCCTGCCGGCAGATGACCCGGACCAGACCACTGCGGCGACCCAGGCGGATCATCTCGGCGCGGGCAAACGTGGATTGCGCCCGCGCGGAGCGCAGGTAGTCGATGTCACAGTTCAGCAGCTGCGGCCGCCGCCCGTCTGCGTCCGCGCTCTGCGCGGCCACCCGGGCGGTGATCTCGACCAGCGCCCCGAGCACGCCGCCGTGCAGGGCGGGCAGGAGGATGTTGCCGATCAGGGGCTCGCGATAGGGCAGGTGGAGTTCCCTGCCGCTGTCGTGCCGTCGGACCTCGAGCCCGAGATGGCGGGCGTAGGGGATGCGCGCCAGCAGGATCTGCCAGGCGGCCTCGGCATCGGCGCCAGGGATTCGCATCGGTGGCCCCGGGCGGACGTCGGTCATGCGCGCTGATCCCCTTCGTCGGCGGCCTGAAAGAGTTGGCCCGGGGTATTGCGCATGAAGGTGACCGTCCCCGTGGCCACCGGCTGCGTCTGGCCTTCGGACCGGATTTCACAGTGGACGAGCGCGACGTCCTCCGTGAAGCGAAGACAGCGGGCGAGGGCCACCACCGCGCGGTCGCCGGCGGCCGGTCGCAGATAATCCATGCGCAGGTCCAGGGTGGCGATGGGTGTCAGCGTCCGCGTCGCGGCGTACACCGCAAGCCCGGCGGCCGAGTCGGCCAGCGAATACAGAACGCTGCTGCAGAGGTCCGCCGCGTCATCGTCGTCGAGCAGCCAGGGTTGCGGGACCAGGCGCATGCGAACCTGGTCGTCTTCCATTGCAAGTACCTGCATGCCCAGGTCCCGGCTGTGCGGTACCTGCTCGCCGAACTGCCGGACCACCGCCACCGGATCGCCGCCCGGCAAGCCGCCTTCCCCTACCATCAGCGCGTCCTTTCCTGCTCGATCTCCATCCCCAGCTCGCCGCCGGCGGGGTGGTTTGCTGCCAGCAGGCGCGGGTAATGCTGGCGATAAACGGCTTCCAACTCCGCCAAAGGCAGGTCGGCGCGCGGGCCGTGATCGGCCAGGTACTGCATGTGGCGGCGCCCCGCCGCATCGAACTCATGCATCAGTGCGTGCGCGCGGCCGTCGAAGTCCAGCGCCTTGACGCCGAAACGTTCGCATAGCTCGATGTTGAATGCCGGGGTGGCCTTGATCCAGCGGCCGTCCAGCCACAGCTCGGTATAGCCGTGGCAGTAGAAAATATCGGTTTGCATCAAAGCCAGCAGGCGTTGACTGGCCAGGTGGTTTTTGACGTCCGCCAGGCCGATGCGCGCGGGAATGCCGGCGGCGCGGGCGCAGGCGGTGAGGAGACCGGCCTTGGGCACGCAATAGCCGCTGCCCGCGGCGAGGATGGCGCTGGCGCGCAGATGCACCGGATCCAGCGAGAACCGGTAGGGGTCGTACCGGATTTCGTCGCGCACCGCGTAGTAGAGCCGCACGGCACGTTGGCGGTCGTCGCCGGTCCCGGCGCGGCTGCGGGCAAAGGCCTGGATGTCGGGGTGATCGCTGTCGATGAACGCGCCGGGCGCGAGGGCGTCGTGGGGGGCAGCAGTCATCAGGGTCGTCGGTCGGTGGGGAGGGCGCCGGCGGTCAGGCGCGAACAACGCCTGCACGACTCGTTACGCCAACTCAGCGTCGCGCGGAGGTTGGAAGGCGCACAAGGTCATTTTGTGCCAGTACGGGGTCATTTGAAGACTGCGGGGGCGGCCCTCAGTGCGAGGCTGAAGGGCTCTAAGGGGATGGCGCGGGGGATGGCGCGCGCAAACCGCCGAGCTGCCGATAGCGCTCCGGGGGCTGGCCGAACCAGCGCTTGAAAGCGCGCCTGAAGTTGGCGGCGTCGTGGTAGTTCATCAGCGCCGCGATCGCCTCGACCGACAGCTGGCTGTCGCACAGGTAGCTCGTCGCCTGTTCAGACAGGATCTCGTCGCGAACGGCCCGGAAGCCACACCGTTCCTGCTTGAGTTTTCGCGCCAGCGTGCGTTTGCTCATGAACAGGGAGGCTGCGGCCTCGTCCTCGCCGAGGGTTCCGGGAGGATGCGACAGCAGCAGCTTCTTGAGTCGGTTCCGATAGCTCGGTCGCTGCGGCTGCAGCCGGGCCAACATCGATTCACACTGCTGCAGGGCCAGGCCATAGAACTCATGATTGGCGGAGGCATTCGGTTTACGGCACAACGCGATCGGAAACTTGAGGGTCAGTGCCTTGCAGCCAAAGCGAATCTGCCCGGTCAGGTAGTCTGAATAGACCGCCGCGTAGTCGGGCGCCGGGTGGGGAAAGCCGATCTCGGCTTCGTCGAGCGGGTGGCCGACGACGAACTCGCCAAAGTCCACCAGCACTTTCACCAACGTGTCGGCGAGGCAACGCTGGATGTCGTCGTCCAGCGATACATGGAAACTCAGTCCGCATTCCAGATAGCCCTTGGTTCGACGCAACTGCAGTTGGACGAAATTGGCGCGCGTGGGCAGGAAAGTGTGGATCGCCCGCAAGGCGCTCTGCAGATCCGGGCTGCTCAAGGCGGCGAAGCCCATCGCCCCGTGGGTCGCGGGGGTCAGGCGCTTGCCCAGCCGCAGGCCGAAGTCCGGCTGGCCGGACAGCATCATCGCGTTGCGCAGGATGCGCACCTGCTGGGGCGTGGTGAGCAGGCAGTCCTCGCTGAGGAACTTCGCAACGCTCAACCCCGTGCCTTTCAGCAAGCGGGGCAGTTGTCGTGCCGCCAGACCGAGCTCACGTGCAATCAGCCAGGAGTAGTTGACGGGGAGGTCGGCTTCCCGATGGGGTCGACCGTTCAGCTGCTGCATCGTCTTCATGAGGGTTTCGCTGGCCGCAACAGAGTGTCTTCAAATGACCCCAATATGTCAACAAATGACCTCGCTGGCGCCCTGCGGTTCACGGAACATCCTGAGACAAGGCCATCCGAAGGAGAGAGACATTGGGCAAGATCAGGTTTGTCACGCACGACCAAACGGAACACGTCGTCGAGTTCGATACCGGCACCTCGCTGATGCAGATCGCCGTAGACAACGCGATTCCCGGCGTCGATGGCGACTGCGGTGGAGAATGCGCCTGCGGGACCTGTCACCTCATCGTCGCTCCGGAGTGGTTTGAGATCACCGGCACGCCCGGCGATCACGAGGAGCAGATGCTCTCGATGACGCCGGAACGCGCACCCACCTCGCGTCTGGGCTGCCAGGTTCGAGCCACCGAGGCGATGGACGGCATGACCGTTCGGCTGCCCGAGTTCCAGATGTAAGCGTGGAGAACGCCATGTCAACACAATTGCAGGCAATCGATATTGCCCAGACGAAGCTGGTCAACGCCACGGCCAGAGTGGTGCCGATGCATTTGCAGATCCAGGCACTGAAGTTGTTGGTGAGGGCGAAGAAGAAGATCTTCGGCCCGCGCAGGCCCCCGCTCCAGTTCGTTGAAACGCCCGTTCCCGATGTCGACACGCTGGCGCTCGAGGACATCGACCTCAGCAACCCGTTCCTGTACCGGCAAGACCAGTGGCGCGCCTATTTCAAGCGGCTGCGTGATGAGGCGCCTGTGCACTACCAGAAGAACAGCCCCTTTGGGCCGTTCTGGTCGGTCACGCGCTACGAGGAAATCCTGCTCGTGGACAAGAACCACGAACTGTTTTCCTCCGAGCCGATGATCGTGCTGGGGGACTTCCCGGAAGGGATGCCCGTGGAGATGTTCATCGCCATGGACCCGCCCAAGCATGATGTGCAGCGGCGCTCGGTCCAGAATGTGGTGGCGCCGCAGAATCTCAAGGAAATGGAAGGTCTGATCCGTTCGCGCACCGCCGAGGTGCTCGACAGCCTGCCGCTGAACCAAGCCTTCAACTGGGTGCCGACGGTATCCAAGGAGCTGACAGGCCGCATGCTGGCGACCTTGCTGGACTTCCCCTACGAGGAACGGCACAAGCTGATCGACTGGTCCGATCGAATGGCCGGCACGACAGCGGCGTCGGGCGGCGAATTTGACGATGAAGAGAACATGTTCGAAGCCGCCGCCGACATGGCCTGGTCCTTCTCGAAGCTGTGGCGTGACAAGCAGGCGCGTCACCGGGCGGGCGAGGCCCGCAGTTTCGACCTGATCAGCCTGCTGCAGAGCAGCGACGACACGAAGGACATGATCAATCGACCGATGGAGTTCATCGGCAATCTGGCCCTGCTCATCGTCGGTGGCAATGACACCACGCGCAATTCCATGAGCGGCGGTGTGCTGGCTCTGAACCAGTTCCCGGAAGAGTTCGCCAAGCTGAAGGGGAACCCGTCGCTGATTCCGAACATGGTCTCGGAAATCATCCGCTGGCAGACGCCGCTGGCGCACATGCGCCGGGTCGCCACGCAGGATGTGACGCTCTGCGGCCAGACCATCAAGAAGGGCGACAAGGTCGTGATGTGGTTCGCATCCGGCAATCGCGACGAACGCAAGTTCGATGATCCTGATCGATTGATTATCGACCGCAAGGACGCGCGCAACCACCTGTCGTTTGGCTACGGCATCCACCGCTGCATGGGCAACCGACTGGCCGAGTTGCAGCTGCGCATCCTGTGGGAGGAGCTGCTCAAGCGTTTCGACCGTATCGACGTCGTCGGCGAGCCCGAACGGGTGCAGTCCAACTTCGTGCGCGGCTATGAAACGCTGATGGTCAAACTGACGGCGAAAGGCTGAGGCGCTATCGGGTCGATATGTCTGCGGAACCTTACGATTACGTGGTGGTTGGCGCCGGTCGGGCGGATGTGCTGTCGCCAACCGCCTGTCTGCAAGCGGCCGCCATTCGGCGCTGCTGCTTGAAGCCGGTCCCGAGAGCCGCCGTAACCCGTTTGTGACCATGCCGCTGGGCTTCCTGCAACTGATGTTCAGCCATCGCTACAACTGGCAGTCCACGACCGAACCGCAGCGCCTCATCCACGACCGTTTGCTGTTCCAGCGTAAGCGTCTACCCACGGCACTTGCACACGCGACGTGATCAGCTGGCGGTATTCTTCCAGCGATGCGGTAGCAGTCCGCCGATCTGCGAGTTGAGCGTGGTGGGCAGGCGCGTGAGCACCTCGAGCAGCCACGCATGCGGATCGTGGCCGTTGGCCTTGGCGGTGGCGAGCAGACTCATGACGGCGGCCGCGCGACGACCGGCACCTTCCGAGCCGACGAAGAGCCAGTTCTTGCGGTTGTGAGACACTTCTTATAGCCGCAAGAATTATCTGTTTGCCGGCGCTGACAGCGTCGGCGAACGCGCCGCCGCGATCTACAGCCTGATCGGCACGGCTACACTCAACGGCCTCAATCCCGAAGCCTATCTGCGCCATGTCCTCGAGCGCATCGCCGAGCATCCGATCAACCAGATCGACGCCCTGCTGCCGTGGCATGTCGCCGAGGCGCTGACCCCGTGTCCGCAGGAAAGCGCCGTCTGAAATCAGCACTGGCTCTTCCCGATCTCCAGTACATCGAGCATCTGCGGACGACGGGCTACGGCGACATCACGCTCGGTCGAGTCGAGGACCATCCGTGTGTCGCCACCGCCGCCGCCGAAGACCAGCATCTGGCAACGCTGGTCCGGCGCAAGGGTGAATCGCTCGCGCAGCTCTTGGTCCGCCTCGATCGCGCCATCGAGCGCGCGTACGAGCATCAGATCTACACCAACGAGGTCTACGACAAGCCTACGTGAGTCAAGCCGGTAGCGACCGGACGTTTACCCAACGCCTGTGGCGTCACCCGGCACGCGTGATCGGCGTCCGGCATGTCGACGCGATTCGTCAGCGTGTCGATGTTGCCGGGCAGCACGGCGTTTACCGTGATCTCACGCGCCTTGAGTTTGTCCGCCAGCGCCTCGGAGAGCCGCGCGACGCCTGCCTTGGATGCAGAGTAGGCGCCCATGCCTGCCGCAGCCTTCACCGCGCCGGCGGCGCCGATGTTCACGATGCGTCCGCCGGCTGCCAGATGCGGTAGAGATGCGCGAGGAGTAGCGGACCGGTTCCGAATGGAACAGGCGGCAAGAGCAACCGTCACTACGGTTTGGATCGTCGATGCAGCGTTGACGCCTTGCTCTTGAGCACATCGCCAACCTCCGAGTATCGAATCACACTCTTCACAAGGCGGTGCCCGGTCAGCGCCATCGTCTCGGCCAGCGGCACATCGTGCATGCTCGCCTCGGTGACGAACCCGCGGCGCAGGCTGTGGCCCGCGAAATTCCCCGGCAGTCCAGCGAGTAGGGCGCGCCGCTGCACAATCGCCGCAATGGCATGCGGGGAGAGCGCTTCGCCGACTTTCGTGGATCGCCAAAGCCGGCGAAACACCGCGCCCTCGGTGATCTCAGCTGCCTTCAGCCAGGACGTCAATGCGGCTGCCGTCTCATCGACGACGGGCTTTGGCGTGTGATCACCGGTCTTCGACTGCCGCATCCGGAAGACTGCTTGGCTAGGGCCAATCCACTCGAAGTCCCGTACCTCCGCCTTGGCAATCTCAGAACGGCGCCGGCCGCCGCTGGCCCAGCCAAAGAGGAGCAGGGCGCGATCGCGCAAACCCTCCAGCGACTCATCGCAGGTCGCCAGCATGAGATCCAGGGCGTCCAGCGTCGCGGCCGTCTTCGACTTGGGGCCTTCGCCGTATTCTAGTGCGAGCTTGCGGCAGGCCGACAACAGCCGGCGCACCGTGGGATCCTGGACCGGACTGTCGAGCTGCTTCTGCTGATGCGCCCAGGACAGGACCGCCAGACGCTGATCCACCGTCGTCATTCGATGACGACCGAGCTCGGTCTTGTAGCCGGCGGCCACCAGCGCCGCATCGACGTCCGACGGCATCGCATCGTGGATCACCAGCCGCAGGGTCCCGTCGACTTGGACACGTTCTGGGCGTCCAAAATGATCGATCACGAACGTCTGGACGCGCGCAATCGAGACTGGCAGCGTCAACTGCTCGCCGAAGCGCACCAGGCACCAAGCGCCGATATACCGGAGCGCTTTCTCATAGGCTTTCCAAGTGTTCGTCGGCTTCGCGATGAAGTGAATCGCGCGCACAGCGTCCTCGACGCCGCGCTGAATCTCCGCGGGATCGGCGGGGATGCGGGCTAGCTGGTCGGGAACGCTGCCAGTGTCGAAAAGGTCTAGGTCGTTGTTCATAAATTATGTATTCTGTATTATTCAATACGATATAAGTGCTATACCTACGTTAACGAACACTTAACGTAGGTATAGCAGATTCATCGGCATTTTGAAAATCGGGAGACGGAAACATGCGCACCGGAGTCACTTTGGCCGATATCACCCGGGCCGCCGACGAGCTGCTTGCCGGCGGCGAACGGCCGACCGTCGACGGCGTGCGCAAGATCCTCGGCACGGGTTCGCCGAACACGGTCAACACGCTGCTCAAGCAGTACTACCAGACACTGCCGGCGCGACTCCATTTGCCGGCGCCGATCGCAACCGCCGCTGCGGAGCTCTACGAGAAGGTCCGCGCAACCGCGGTTGAGGAGCTGACAGCAGAGCGTGCCTCGGCGCAGCAGCAGCTCACCGAGGACCGCGACAAGCTGGCCCAGGAGCGCCGGGATTTCGAGGCTGAACGATCGGCGATGCAGCAACGCGTCGCAGATCTGAACGGCGATCTGGATCGCCTTCGCGACCAGCACAAGGCCGCGTCCACAAAGCTGGCGGTTGCAGAGAAAGAATTGGCCAGCCAAACCACCCGCGCAACGGCCGCTGAAGCGCAACTCCGCGCGGCCGAAGAAGAGCGCGAACGCGCCTCACAGAAACAGACCGCCGAACTCAAGCGCCTGCGCGAACAAGCCGAAGGCAACGAACGGCATTTCCTCGGTCGACTCGAGGAACAGAAAACGCAGTTCCAGCGCTTGGTTCAGGACCGTGAGCGCGAAGCTGCAGCAGCCGAGAAGCATGCGGCGACGCTGGAGGCCAACCTCTCAGAGGCCCTGAAGCTCAACGCGTCCCTGCGCGCCGAGCTGACGTCGACGCAGCGCGATCTGGCCAAGGTCAAGGACAGCCTGACGGCCGCCGAGACCGCCACCGCCAGGGCGCAGGAGCTTGCCGCCAAGGACCTCGCCTCGCGCCAGGCGGATCTTGATCGCGCCCGGTCGGAGGTTGAGGCCCTGATCGCCTCGGCGGACCAGCACCGCCGCGACCGCGATGAGGCCATGCGCGAAGCGGCAAAGCTCGAAGGTCGCCTGTCAGCGCTGCAAAGCCAGCTCGATGAGGCCAAGACAGAAATCCGCCGGCTGCAGAAGGCGAAATAGCCACCAGAGACGGCGCTGCCCGAAGGATAGGGCGACGGCACCGCCGCCCTCGATCCCGATCCTCAGCTGATGTGCTTGCTGACCAGCTTGGTCATCTCGAACATGCTGACGCTCGACTTGCCGCCGAAGATGGCCTTCAGCTTGTCGTCGGCGTTGATCTGGCGCCTGTTGGTCTTGTCCTGGAGGCCGTTCTTCTTGATATACGCCCACAGGTTCTTCGTGATCTGGCCACGCGGAATCGGCTTGCTGCCGACCACCGCGGCCAACGTCGCGCTGGGCGTCATCGGTTTCATCAGCGCAGGGCTGGCCTTGCGCTTGGTCTTCCTTACGGACTTCTTCGCAGCTTTCTTCGGGGCTGCCTTCTTCACCGCCTTCTTGACCGGCGCCTTCTTCGCAGCTGCCTTCTTGGCCTTTACAAGCGCCTCTGAAATCAGTGACAACGCAAGTGCTCACGTGAATTCGTGACCACCTTCATCGTCGCCCTGCCTGCACAGAACGACCGCCGGCTAGCGAGCTGGCCGCAGCGCAACGTAACCGATCAGATCCGCCGCAGCAGCGTGCCGAAGCTCGCGGCGCTCATGACCAGTTTGGAACCGACGCGCCGGCGGCCGCGACCTTCCCTGCGAGGCGTTGCGTGACATTAGCCACTCGAACGGCTCAACGGCGGTCAAGTCACGCACCGAACTCGTCGTCTCCGTCCGGCTCATTCTGAGCGCCGTGCGAGACAGTCCAGCTTGTTCTCGGGCTTGGCTCCGAAGGCAGACAGGAAAGGTCAGTGGCCGCGAGGTGCCGCGTCAACGGCGAAGAGGTCCGCAGATGTGGGGGGGGCACCATAAGTTATTGTTATTTCTAATCTTTCGTGAATGCGCGATCTGCAAGCTATTGTTCTAAAAGAGAATATTTAACGTCACTTATGTCTCTTCGGCAAGCGGCCTTCCAGACCGAGACAATCTAAATGCCCCTTGCCGACCCATACCATAACTTATTGTTATTACTGACTATTTTGTCTTTTATCGGCGTATGTCGCTGTTTTTAAAAGAAAAAGAAAACGTCACTTTTTCCGCCGCTAACAAGGTAACCCCTGCTCAAGGGCATCGAAAGCGGTCACGCCGACGATGACGCCAGGATCGCGCTTTCTTCGCAGTGCTTCGATGCCATCTACTCGGCGTCTCGCAGCAGCGGCTGACGGTTATCCGGGACGACGCACGCTGGCTACGCCGACGGGCGGTTTGCACTCGCAGAGTAATTTCCTAGCCGTAGGTATCCCGCATCAGTTCTCTGAACGCGATCAGATCACTGCCTTCGGGGACACCGCCCCAGATCTGCCAGTGAATCAGATCGTCAAAGACCGCAAGGGCATCGTCGCTCAGCTTCCAGCCGCAGGTCTTGTATGAGTGATAGTGACGACCGATGGGCTGGATCTGGTCGAGCCTGAGAATCGAGGCTTGCGGGCCGCCTTCGAGCGGCAGCTGATCCCACATGAACTGTGGATACTCGCAACGTCGAATCCGATCGACGAAGCCGTCGTTGAATCCGGCACGCGAGCCGTCCTTGTCCGCGCCGTAGAACGGGGCCACGAGCATCGTCGGCGCCGTCGTCGCGTTGGGCATGCCCTTGGTGAGTCCGCGATCCACGGTCGGGCATTCATCCGAGATCACGATGCACGGCCGGCGCTTGGCGCGGTACGCCGCCCACACCTCGCCGGGGTTCAGCGGTAACGCGGCGACCGGTAGCGCCGTCACGCGCCTGAGCGGTTCGCCCACCTTCAGCGGAGTCACCTTGACGGTCGCGCTGTCGTGCTCGGTCGGCACCGTTCGGCCAACAGGTTCGAACTGATAGGGGATCTGATCCGTGTGCGCGACGAAGCAGTACAGCAAGGCCCCGCGGCACAGCGTATGGGCCTCATCCGGAACCCACCACCGCGACGGGTCCTGGATGATGGCCTGGACGCAGTCGTCAGGATAAGTCCGAACCCTTGCGGGTCGATGAGGTCCAGACGTCATCGGAGAACTCAGCCATCAGATTGCCTTCAGGAAGCACCGGCCCCGCCAGACCTTCCAGCCACGCCACGCCCTGGTCAAACACCTCGTCGTATCGAGGTTGATCCAGCTTCACGATCTTCTGGCGACCCGCCGAGCGGGCGCTCGACTGCTCGCGAAGCGTCTTGAGCCGTTCCCGCAGCTTCTTTTGCCTGTTCGCTGAAAGCGTCGACGCGGTGTCGGCGACGTCGGCCTTCCTGACCGGACGCGCGCGCGCCTCCAGGGCGAAATCAAGCGTTTGGCCGGGCGCGGCCTCAAGCATTGGCGCGGTCCGGTAGACAAAATCGAGCAGTGCTGGCGTGTCTTTGCCGAAGCGATGGACGAGCGGACGCAGTTCCCGTCGGATGCAGGACGGCAATGCGTTCTCCCTGGCCTCGAGAAGATGGTCATCCGTCTTCCACCACCGAACCCAGTCCTGACGGTCGCCATAGTCGCTGGCCATGACCTTCTCGTCGGCCTGCACCATTCTCAAGGCGGGCGCGATACGTGCGTGTACGTCCTGCGCCCAAGGCCCGAACTTGTAGAACGTCCAACTCGCCCCGGTAAACGTCCGACCGTCCTCGTAGCGCGCGTGGATCAGGTCCGCGAGATAGCAGTACTTCAGCAGATGGATGGGGCCCAGCTGCCGATCGAAGAAATCATCCTCCTGCCCGGCGAGCAGCAAGGCATATTGGAGGATCAGATCCGCTCTGGCGGAATCAAGTGGCATGCGGGGCTGCGCTGCGGGCACGGGCAAAGACGGCGCGCATTATTGTGATGTCCGCGGCAGACGCAAGTCGTGTGCGCTCACTCTGGCTCGTCTCCGACGTCATGGCCCGCAGCCGTGTTGCTCGATGCATCGTATCGCGATGAGCCGCTGCGGTGGCGTCCGTGAACCAGCAGTTTCGCCACCTTTCGTCCGACCATCGAGCCCGAGTCTGAGTATCGAACCAGGCTCTTTACGGTGCGATGTCCCGTCATCGCCATGGTATCGGACAGGGGCATGTCATTCATACCCGCCTCTGTCGCGAAGCCGCGTCGCAAGCTGTGCCCCGCGAAATCGCCACTGAGCCCCGCCAGAGACGCGCGTCGCTTGACGATCTGGCCGACCGAATGCGGCGTCAGCCCGGCGCCGAGCGACGCGCCGCCGCGATACAGTCGACGAAAGATCGGACCGGTCCGAATCTGGGCGCGGTCAAGCCATGCGCGCAGCGCGACCGCCGCCTCATCGACCACCGGCTTGGGCCCGACGTCACCGGTCTTGGACCGACGCATCCGGAACACGGCGCTCCGACCGTTCAGCCATTCGAGATCCTCGACCAGCGCGGCCGCGATCTCCGAGCGCCGGCGCCCCCCGCTGGCCCATCCGAAAAGCAGCAGGGCTCGATCCCGCAGACCCTCCAGTGAGTCATCACAGGTGGCCAGCATCGCGTCGAGCGCCTCCTGCGTGGCCGCCGCTTTGGGCTTTGGCGCTTGGCCGAGCTCGAGCGCCAGCTTGCGACAGTCGGTGAGCAGCCGTCGTACGGAAGCGTCCTCGGTCGGGCTGATCAACTGCTTTTCGTGATGCGCCCAGGACAGGATTGCCAGGCGGTGGTCGATCGTCGACATCTTCAGAGGGCCGAGGCGTGACTTGAAGCGTGCGTCGACGAGCGCCCGGTCGGCGGCGGGTGGCATCACCGTTTCGAGCGAGAGTCGGCCGGCCGCGTCGCGGTGTGGCAGCCCGAAATGATCGAGCACAAACTGGATCGCCACGGCGGGCGGTGTCGGCACTGGCAGCGGATGTCCGAAACGGGCCTGCGCCCACGCGCAGACGTAGCGCAGCGCCCTGGCATAGGTCTCCCATGTACCCGACGGCGTCGCTGCAAGCCGGAACGCCTTCAGGGCGACTTCAGCACCGGCTTCGAGATGACCCCGGTCGGTGACGATGGGCGACGCCGGCAACAGGGCGCTCGCGGATCGCGCCGCGGCGAGCAGTGTCTCGTCGGCAGTTGAATCTGTGTTTATCATACGTAGTACGTTATATTTATAACGATACTGGGGAATAGGTTTCGATAAATATCCATTATCGAAACTTATCCGAGTTTTCGGTGTTTTGAAAGTTGGGAGATCTATATGCGTCCTGGCGTCACCTTGGAAGATGTCACCCGAGCGGCCGACCTGCTGCTCGAAAAGGGCGATCGGCCGACCGTCGAAGGGGTGCGCAGCGTCCTCGGCACCGGATCGCCGGCCACCGTCAATGCCCATCTCCGGGCGTACTACCAGGCGCTGCCGGCGCGCCTCAACCTGCCGGCGCCGATCGCCACGGCCGCCGCCCAGCTCTACCAGAGCATCCGGGATGCGGCACAGGTCGAGGTCGACCAGATCGAGCACGAGCGGCGCGCCACCCTGGACGCCGATCGCGCCGCCCTCGAGGCTGAGCGCAGCGCCTTCGAGTCCGAGAAGAGCCGGTTGCAGGCGCAGGCCACTGCCCTGGCCACCGACCTGGCGGCAACACGCGAACAGCTTGCGGCCAGTCAACGGCAGCTGGCCGCGCTGCAGGTGCAGCTCGCCGACGCCTTGGGCGCCGTCAGCGCCGCCGAGGCGCGCGCGCAGGCGGCGACGGAGGAGCGCGACCGCGCAGCGCGCAAGCATCAGGAGGAGGTCGAGCAGTTGCGCGCCCGCGCCGACGGCAACGAGCGACACCTCCTCGGCCAGATCGAGGAGCAGCGGGCCCAGAATCGCCGCCTGATCGCCGAGCGCGAAAAAGAGCAGGCGGCAGCCGCGAAGCGGATCGCCGATCTGGATGCGGCGATCGCACAGCTGTCCAAGGATCTTGCGGAGCAGCGCAAGGACGCGATCCGCCTCTCGGCGGAGCTGTCACGAGAACTGCGCGCACGATCGGTGGCAGAAGCCTCTCTGGCCGCGGCGACGGACGCGCACGGGCGCGAGCTGGCGTCGCTTCAGCGGCAGCGGGACCAAGTCCAGGCCGACCGCGATCGCGAGCGCGCCAGAGCCGATCAGCTGGCGCAGGAGCGCGACACTGCTGCCCGCGATGCCGCCGGGCTGCGCGGGAAGCTCGAAGGCCTCGAAGCGCAGCTGGACCGCCTCGCCCAGGCATCCACCCAGCGCAAGCCGGACCGTCGTGAGGGTCGGTCCTGAACAAGGCCGCGTACGACCGCCGAGAGAGCGGCCGCGGCCCCCGTCACCGCTACAAATTCCTCGAACATTCACGGACGCCGGCACTGCGGCACGCGGGCATGTTATCGCGCAGATCGGTTTCAATGCGTTGATTGTCAAGGACTTTAGTGAGGGTTCTGGACGGCTGCCTGGGCGCGTCACCGCAACAAACTCCTCGAACATACAGCGCCGATCGTCGGCCGGCTGATGCCCGGTGCGGTTTGGCGACCGTCGCCTCTTGCAGGTAGGCTCGCCCGCGGCAGGCCGGTCGCGCGCCCAAGACATTCGAGCACCGCTCGGTCGTTGCCCTTTCGGACGGAGAGCAGGGATGACACGCCTTCGCGACGACTACCTGGGTTGGCAAGCCCTGCCGCGCGAGTTGCTGGATCGCGAGATCGAGTTCTTCCGTCTGTCGCCCGCCGATGTTGCTGCCATCAAGGCCGCCCCTTTCAACGAACGGTTCCACATCGCCATCGGCCTGCAGCTGGCGTTTACCCGGCTGACGGGGTGCAAGCTCGAGCGCCTGGACCCCGTTCCCAAAGCTGTCCTGGAGCTGCTCGCGGGGCAGTTCGGTGTGCGGCCGCCGCGCATCGCCTCACTCAGGTCCCTCTACCGACGTCGTCAAACCCAGTGGACCCACCAAGTCTGGACGATGAACCGGTTGGGGATCCGGCCCCACGAGCGACGAGAGGAACTTCTGCTGATGGAGTTCCTGCGGGAGGCCTGCCGCGGCACCTCGTCGATCGATCGTCTGCTGCATTCCGCGTTTGTCTGGTTCTACGACCGCAAGCTTCTCATCCCGGCCGAGAGCACCGTGCGCGACATCGCCGTGCGGGCGATGAAGGACATGGACCATTGGATCTACCTGGAGATCCACAAGGCTGTCCCCGAGAAAATGATCAAGGAGTGGTGTCGCCTTGTGATGGCGCCGCGGGACGGCGGGGAGACGACTCTTGGGTGGCTGCAGGAGCCCCCTGGCCGGAAGATCCAGGGGACTTTCATCGAGATCAACAACAAGATCGCCTACCTCAAGTCGATCGGGGTTGCCGATGTGGACCTCTCGCAAGTTCCACAAGAGCGCCAGGAGATCTGCTACCGGACCCTGCTGAACTATCGGCCGTCACAGGTTCGCGCGATGTCGGAGACCAACCGCGCGGTCCACGTCGTGTGTTTCCTGCGCACCGTCCTGGGCCGGTTGACCGACGTCGTCATCAAGCAGGTCGCGGACACGACGACCAGCATCTACTCCCAGGCCCTGAGTCATGTCCGCAAAAGCCAGCCCAGAACCATCGCCGAGTACCGGCACGTCATCAAGTCCTTCGTCGATCTGATCAAGCACGGCGACATCGCCGACCCGCGCGTGCAAATCCAGCTCAAGGAACTCGCCGACGCGCAGGACACGGGCGGCCCCAGGACGCGGGCCGAAGAGGTGCGCGTACAAATCACCTCGGGCAACGACCCGCGCCCCAGGAACCTTCTCCGCAAGCTGCTGGACCTCGATATCCGCGCCGCCCCCGGTGATCAGACCCTCGCTCATCTGCGCAAGCTCGGCGAGCTTTATGAGAAGAGCAAATACGATCTTCCAAAGCGGAAGTTGACGGTCCCCGGCGTCTGGGACAAGCACATCAACCAGGAGCCGGATCGCGAGAAGGCCCTGAAGGCCTTCGAGTTCCACACCCTCTCGGAGGTCAGACGAAAGCTACGGGCGGGCGCATGTTGGATCGACACGAGCAACGATCACCGCAATCCCGACCAGATGCTGATTTCGCCGGAACTGTGGGCCAAGACCAAGCGCGGTCACTACGATCGGTTGCGTTTGCCAGAAGATCCCGCAGCCTATCTGGAACCGATCCGCAAGCTCGCGGAGGAGCGCGTGTCGGAGGTCGCCGAGAAAGTCAGAAGCGGTGAAATTCAGATCAAGAACGGCAAGCTGGTGTATCCGCAGGTCAAGGCCGAGAATCTGATCGGCGGCAAGCACAAGATCGCACGGGATCATGTCATCAAGGCGCTTCCGGAAGCCGAGCTTCCCGAAGTGCTCCTCTTCGTCGACTCGCACACCCACTTCAGCGCCAAACTGCTTGGACGACCGGCGCGTTCAGAGCACGAACTCAAACTTTGCTACGCGGGGCTGCTTGCGCTCGGAACCGACATGGGGGCTGCTGGCGTCGCGAAAATGATTCCCGGCTTGACCGAGGAGCAGGTCGGGACGGTCATGCGCACGCTTCAGCGTGAAGCGGTGCTGGCCAAGGCGAACCAGTCAGTGCTCGCGCACTACAAGAAACTGCCGTTTGCAGCAGCCAGCGGAGACGGCTCGACGGCGGCGGCGGACATGATGTCGCTGCAGTCGTCCTGGACCCTGTGGAATTCGCGGGTCGACTACAAACGCCGCACGCCGTCGATCGGGATTTACGATCACGTTCTGGACAACCGCGCCTATGCCTACAGCCAGCCGCACGTGGTCAACAACCGCCAGGCTGGCGCTGCCATTCAGGGTGTCGTGATGCAGACCGACATCCAGATTCTTCGCCTTGCGGTCGACACGCACGGGTACACGGACGTCGGACTGGGGTTTGCGAAGGCTTTGGGATTCGACCTGTGCTCGCGCATTCGCGACATGAAGGACCTCGATCTGACGATGCCTCGCGGTTACGAGGTCCCTGAGGTGTTGAAGGGCGTCGTGAGTTGCGGCGTCAATGAAAGCGTCATCCACGAGCAGTGGGACGAGTTTGTTCGCGTGGTCGCCTCGATCGGCAACGCGACGTGTTCGGCGGTTACCGTGCTCGAACGATTTGGCAGCGCAGCCAAGGGCAATCGCACTTACCTGGCCGCCAAGCACCTTGGGAGGCTGCAACGCACGATCTTCCTGTGCGACTACCTGTTGAACGAGGAGTTCCGCAAGGAGATCAACCGGCTGCTGACGCAGGTCGAGAACTCCCACCGGCTCAAGCGCGCGATCTTCTATGGGCCGCTTGCTCACGACAAGGGCCGTGACAAGGACGAGATGATTGCGATCTCGAGTGCGCTGAACCTCATCGCCAATGTCGTCCAGTATTGGAACGCGCACTTCCTTCAAGAGGCGGTCGCCAACGTTGAGAAGCAAGGAATTGAGGTGAGCAGCGAGGCGCGCGCGTCGATCAGCCCATCGCGATACCGACACCTGAATCTCCGCGGGCGTTTTGAGTTCCCGATCTCCAAGTACGTGGGGCTGCTGAGGGAGGACACCGGCCGTGCCCGGGCATTTCGGTAGGGTCGAGATCGCGAAGCTCCGCTAGCGGATGAGGCCCACGACATCGACACTCACGCGACCTGTATCCGAGGAGACCGCAACAAATTCCGCCTCGTTATCGATCAGCCTGAGGGCGGCGAGGGCAGCAACCAGTGGTACCGCGTGCGTCTGCGCGAGGGGCGCAACCGCGTGGTGCGGCGCCTGTTCGAATCGCAAGGCCTTAAAGTCAGCCGTCTGATCCGGGTGTCCTACGGTCCGATCGAGCTCGGTCGCGGCATCAAGTCGGCCGGTTACCGAGAGGCCACGCCGGCCGAGGTCGAGGCTCTGATGGAGGCGGTGGGGCTGGAACCGGAGCGGCCGTCGGCGCGCAAGCGCCCTGCTGCCGCCCCCACCGGCAGAGGCGCGCCCCGGGGCAAGCCGACGCCGCGCAAGACGGCGCGCCGAGCGGCCAAACCTACAGCGCGCAGCCGCTGACGCCGCGGCTGTCGGCGCCGAGCAACCACAGCAGCCGGGGCACGACGCGCTCGGGCGGCGGCACCGATTCCGCCCGCTCGCCGGGGTAACCGCGCAGGCGTACGCCGCTGCGCATCGGGCCGGGGTCGAAGCTGTTGATGCGCAGCGACGAGCGCGTGCCGAGCTCGGCGGCCCAGATCCGCATCATCTGTTCGATCGCCGCCTTGGTGATGCCGTAGATGCCGTCAAAGGCATGGACCTCGCGACCGTGGCGATCGGAGACGAAGACCACCGAGGCGTCGGGCGAGGCCTTGAGCAGCGGCAGCAGGTTGCGCGTCAGTGCGTAGGCGGCGCTGAGGTTGACTTGCAGGCCCTCGACCCAGTCCTTGGGCTCGATGTCGCTCATCGGTGTGAAGGCCTTGAAGTGCGAGGCGCAGTGCACCAGGCCGTCGAGGCCGCCGATCTCGCGCTCGACGGTGCCGGCGAGATCGGCGTAGTCCTTCCAGCTCGCTCCGGCGAGGTGCATCGGGTAGATCGCCGGTTGCGGCGCGCCGCTCGCCTCGATCGCGTCGTAGACCGCTTCGAGCTTCTTGACCGTGCGCCCGAGCAGGATCACGGTGGCACCGTGCGCGGCACAGCCGATCGCCGCGGCGCGGCCGAGGCCATCGCCGGCGCCGGTGATCAGGATGCGGCGGCCGGCGAGCAGATCGACAGGCGGCACGTAGTCGGCGGGAATCGAAACGGACATTGACGGCGGGCAGGCCAGCGGCGCAGCTAGGGGCGCGTAGTGTAGCGGCCTTGCCCTTCGCTGCAGGGCCGTTCGGCGAGCCAGCGCTGCAACTCGCCGGGCGTGGCCGCCACCAGGTCGGCGCCCCAGCGTTCCAGTGGTGCTTCGCCGATGTAGCCCCAGGCGGCGGCGACGCTGAACATGCCGGCGGCGCGTGCGGCGTCGATGTCTCGCAGGTCATCGCCGACGTAGATGCAGTCGGACGTCGCGACGCCGGCGAGTGCGGCGGCGCGCAAAAGGCCGTCGGGTGCTGGCTTGGCGCGGGGCACTTCGTCGGCGCTGACGACGCAGCGCGCGCGTGCGGCCAGGCCCAAGGCTTCGAGCAGCGGCGCGGTGAGCCATGCCGGCTTGTTGGTCATCACACCCCAACTGCGGCCGGCGGCCTCGATCGCGGTCAGCAGATCGTTAACACCAGCGAACGGTCGCGACGCATCAGCCAGATGCGCGCGGTAATGGTCCAGGAACACCCGGCGATGCACATCGAAGTCCGCGTGCTCGGGGGTGATGCCCAGCGCCTTGCCGAGCAGGCCGCGCGCGCCGGCCGAGGCCACCACGCGGTAGTCGGCCAGCGGTAGCGGCGCAAGGCCCAGCGTGGCGCGGACGTGGTTGGCCGCACGACCGAGATCCGGCGCGGTGTCGACCAGCGTGCCGTCGAGATCGAACAGCACGCAGCGAATCGGCGCGTCGCTCACAGGTCCGGCCGCCGGCAGTGCATGAAGTAGTTGACGTCGACGTCGTCGGACAGCGTCGCCGCGCGCAGCAGCGGGTTGTAGCGCAGCCCCTGCATGCCCTGCAGTTCGAGCCCGGCCGCACGCGCCCAGGTCTCCAGTTCGGATGGTCGGATGAACTTCTCGTACTGATGCGTGCCGCGCGGCACCAGATTCAGCAGGTACTCGGCACCGATGATCATCAGCGCAAAGGACTTGGGGTTGCGGTGGATGGTCGAGAACACGACATCGCCACCGGGCCGCACCAGACGTGCGCAGGCCGCGACCACGGACGCCGGGTCGGGCACGTGTTCGAGCATCTCCAGGCAGCAGACCAGATCGAAGCGGCCGGGCTCGTCGTCGGCGAGTCGTTCGGCGGACGTCTGCCGGTACTCGAGCGCGACACCGGCCTGCCGCGCGTGCGCGCGCGCGACCTCGAGCACTTCGGCGGCCATGTCGATGCCGAGCACCTGAGCGCCTTCACGTGCCAGCGCTTCGGCGAGCAGGCCGCCGCCGCAGCCGACATCGACGGCCCGTTTGCCTTTCAGGCCCTCGGCACAACGTGCGATATAGCGGACCCGTGGCGGGTTGATGACGTGCAGCGCCTGCATCTCCCCATCGGGATCCCACCAGCGCGCGGCGAGGGCATCGAAATTGGCGATCTCGTTTTGATCGACATTGGCGCTGCGGGCGCCATCCGTGGAGTCCGCCCCGACCGAACCGCGCCCTGTTCCAGACGACTTGGTCACGGCCTGATCCTCGCACGCCACCGCGCCGCCTTGGCGAGGATCTCGGTTTCGTCGAGCGTGGTCAGCGCACCGTCACGCAGCAGCGCGCGGCCGGCGACGAAGCTGTGCGTGACCTGATCACGGCTGGACGCGTAGACGAGCTGCGACAGCACGTTGTAGACGGGCTGCGTGGCGAGACCGCCGAGATCCACGGCGATGAAGTCGGCCGACTTGCCGGCGGCGAGCGTACCGATCTCGCCGTCGAGACCGAGCGCCTGTGCGCCGGCGAGGGTGGCTGCGCGCAGGGCCTCGTGCGCCGGCAGCGCGCGTGCATCGCCGGATACGCCCTTGGCGAGTAGCGCGGCGCTGCGCATCTCGCCGAACAGGTCGAGATCGTTGTTGCTGGCGGCGCCGTCGGTGCCGAGCGCCACGTTCACGCCGGCGGTGCGCAGCTTGTGCACCGGACAGAAGCCGCTGGCGAGCTTGAGATTCGATTCCGGGCAGTGGGCGATGTGCACGCCCAGACCGGCGAGCAGCGTGATCTCCTCGTCGGTGAGCTGGGTCATGTGCACGGCGATGAAGTCCGGACCGAGCAGCGACAGCTCATCGAGACGCTGCAACGGACGCACGCCGCCGGCCCGCACCGCCGTGTCGACTTCGCCGGCGGTCTCGTGTACGTGCATGTGGATGCCGATGCCGAGCTCATCGGCGTACTGGCGCAGCTTGCGCAGCGGCTCGTCGGAGACGGTGTACGGTGCATGCGGCGCGAAGATCGTGCGCATCAGCGTTTCGCCCTTGAGCTCGTCGTGCAGGGCCAGGCCCTTGTGCAGATACTCGTCGGCGTTCTGCGCCCAGGCGCTCGGAAAGTCGAGCACGATCAGCCCCACGACCAGGCGCAGGCCCGCTTCGCGCGCGGCGCGGACCGTCGCCTCGGGGAAGAAGTACATGTCGTTCACGCAGGTGATGCCGCCGCGGATCATCTCGGCGAAGGCCAGCCGCGCGCCATCCTCGCAGAAGGCCGGCCCCGCGTGCATGGCTTCCGTGGGCCAGATGTGGTTCTGCAACCAGTCCATCAGCGGCAGGTCGTCGGCGATGCCGCGCAACAGGCTCATCGCCGCGTGCGAGTGCGTGTTCACGAGCCCCGGCAGGACGGCGTGGCGGCCGAGCGTCAAGGTCTCGCGGGCCTGGTAGCGCGCGGCAGCCTGATCGGCCGGCAGCAGCTCGACGATGCGGCCGCGATCGACCACCAGTGCATGGTCTTCGAGCACGACGCCGGCTGGTTCGATCGGCACGAGCCAGCGCGGCGCGACCAAGAGGTCGACGGTCATCATGGGATTTCCAGGGGCCGGTAGAATCAGCGCCGCATTCTATCCGAGCGATGCCGATGACCTGTGCCGTGCAGCCGATCCTGTGGACCCGCAAGCAACTGCGCCTGCTCGATCAGCGTGAGCTGCCGCACGAGGTGCGCTGGCTGGACTGCCGCAGCGCCGCCGACGTTGCCTCGGCGATCCACGAGATGGCCGTGCGCGGCGCGCCGGCGATCGGCATCGCCGCGGCCTATGGCCTGGTGCTCGCGCTGCGTGCGGACGCCGACGCCTTCGATCGCGCGTTCGCCGTGCTCGCCGCATCGCGGCCGACCGCGGTCAATCTGCGCTGGGCCTTAGAGCGCATGCGCGGTGTGTGGCTGGCGTCGCGCGACGTCGATGCGCTGGAGGCCGAGGCGGTACGCATCCACGACGAGGATCTGGCACAAAACCTCAAGATCGGTGACCACGGCGCGGCGCTGCTGGATTCCGGCGCACGCGTCATCACCCACTGCAACACCGGGGCGCTGGCCACCGGCGGTCACGGTACCGCGCTGGGCGTGATCCGCAGCGCCTGGGCGCTGAACCGCCTGGCGATGGTCTACCACACCGAGACGCGGCCGTGGCTGCAGGGCGCGCGTCTGACCGCCTGGGAACTACAGCAGGAAGGCATTCCGTCCAAGCTGATCGCCGATGGCGCGGCCGCGTACCTGATGGCGAGCGAAACCATCGACTGGGTCATCGTCGGCGCCGATCGCATCGCCGCCAACGGCGACACGGCGAACAAGATCGGCACCTATGCGCTCGCCGTCGCGGCTCGGCGCCATGGCGTGAAGTTCATGGTCGCGGCGCCCAGCGGCACCTTCGATCTGCGCTGTTCCTCGGGTCGGGAGATCCCCATCGAACAGCGTCCGGCGACGGAGTTGACCGAGTTTCGCGGCCGAGCGGTCGCCCCGGCCGGTGTCGATGCCTTCAATCCGGTGTTCGACGTGACACCGGCAGAGTTGATCGACGCCATCGTCTGCGAACACGGTGTCGTGGAAAAGCCGGATGCGACGCGAATCGCGCGAGTGCTCGGCCGGCCGGTGTCGCCGGGGCGGGATTGATCGAGGACTTGCCGGGGCTCGCGTGAGCACTCGGCGCGATGTGCCGCGGCGGCGATTGCCGCATAGAGGGCCGTCGATCTCAAGCGCCGGTCAAATCCCACGCGTAGCGCAGGATCAGCAGCACCACGACGGCGATGAACAGGCGCCGCACGAAGACACTGCCTTTGCGGATCGCCAGATGCGAACCGGCCAGGCTGCCGGCGACGTTGAACAGCGCCATCGGCAGCGCGATGTCGTAGCGAACGTGTCCGGCACCGACGAAGAACGCCAGCGCCGCGGCATTGGTGACGACATTGACCAGCTTGGCGGACGCCGAGGCCACGAGAAAGCTAAAGCCGAACAGGCCGACGAAGGCGATCACCAGAATGCTGCCGGTGCCGGGGCCGAAAATGCCATCGTAGAAGCCGATCGCCGCGCCGGTGAGCAGCGCCGTGCCGAAGGTGCGACGTGGCGACAGGCGCGGCGCATGCAGGGCGCCGATGTCCTTCTTCGTCAGCGTGTAGGCCAGAACGCCGATCGACAGCAGCAGGATCAGCGGGCGAAACGCATCGGCCGGAATCGACGCGGCGACGCCGGCACCCAGATAGCCGAACAGCAGTGCGGTGGCCGTCGTCGGCAAAATCGCGCGCCGCTCGACGGGCACGCGGCGCAGGTACTGGATCGCGGCGGACAAGGTGCCCCAGATGCTCGCGAACTTGTTGGTGCCGAGCAGGGTCGCCGGCTGCACGCCCGGTAGCAGCACGAACAGCGCCGGGATCTGGATCAGCCCACCGCCGCCGACCACGGCATCGATGAAGCCGGCGAGAAAGGCAAACCCGCACAGCAGCGCCAGCAGTTCGCCCGAGAGTTCCAATCAGAGGATCTTGCCGACGCTCGCCGGTAGCGCGAAGCGGCGCCCGTCGAGCAGGCGATTGAGCAGCCTGGTGATCCACTCGCGCGAGGTGGTCAGCTTGTCGATTCTCAGGTACAGCTTGCCGCCGTCCTCGATCAGCGCGTAGCGGTCGATCGTGACCGCGATCACCTCGCGTTCGCCGCGCATCATCACCTTGATGACGATGCGTGCCGCCTGGGTGTCGACTTCGACCTCGCGGATTTCGCCGTAGTCACCGTAGCGCTCGTTGGCCCAGGTCTTGATCGCGACACCGAGCGCTCCGTCCTTCATCGCCTTGCCGATTCGTCCCAGCACGGATTGCGGTCTCCTGTTCAGAGGATCTCGGAAGCGTACGCCGCCAGACGTGAACGCTCGCCGCGCGCGAGCGTCACGTGACCGCCGTGCGGCCAGCCCTGGAAGCGGTCGACGACATAGGTCAGGCCCGAGGTGGTCTCGGTCAGATACGGCGTGTCGATCTGGCCCAGATTGCCCAGGCAGACCATCTTCGAGCCGGGTCCGACGCGCGTGATCAGCGTTTTCATCTGCTTGGCGGTGAGGTTCTGCGCTTCGTCGATGATGATGAAGCGGTTGAGGAAGGTGCGGCCGCGCATGAAATTGAGCGAACGGATCTTGATGCGCTTGGCGAGCAGGTCGTTGGTCGCGGCGCGTTCCCAGTCGCCGGCGTTGCCGTTTTGTGTCAGCACTTCGAGATTGTCCATCAGCGCGCCCATCCACGGCGTCATCTTCTCCTCCTCGGTGCCCGGCAGAAAACCGATGTCCTCACCGACCGGCACGGTCACGCGCGTCATGATGATCTCGCGGTAGCGCTGCTCGTCCATGGTCTGCGCGAGCCCTGCGGCCAGCGTCAGCAGGGTCTTGCCGGTGCCGGCGGTGCCGAGAATGGTCACGAAGTCGATGTCCGGATCGAGCAGCAGGTTGAGGGCAAAGTTTTGCTCGCGATTCTTCGCGTGGATGCCCCAGACGCTGCTCTTGCCGTGACGGTAGTCGCGGATCACGCGCAGCTCGGCCGTGTTGCCGTCGATACGGCTGACGATTAGTTCGAGGCCGCCCTGGTCGTCGTCGGGAATGAACAGGAACTGATTGACGTGCCAGCCCTTGACCAAAGGCCCCTTGATCCGATAGGTCGCGCGACCATGCGCGTCCTGCCAGCTCTCCATCTTTTCGCCGTGCGTGGTCCAGAAGTCGGCCGGCAGTTCCTTGTAACCGGTGTAGAGCAGATCCAGATCGTCGAGGACCTGGTCGTTGTGATAGTCCTCGGTATGCACGCCGATGACGGCGGCCTTGATACGCAGATTGATGTCCTTGCTGACCAGCGTGACCTTGCGCGTCGGATGCTGGGTCTGCAGTTCGAGTGCGTTGACCAGGATGCTGTTGTCCGGCTTGTTGCCGGGGATCAGGCCGGGCAGCGAGGTGTCGGACGGCCGCGTCTGGAAGAACAGCCTACCGCTCGCCGGCTTGCCGTTGTGGCCGCGGCCGTGGCCGTTGCCACCGCGCAGCGTCGGCAAGGCCAGACCTTTCTCGATCTGCGTGTGGTCGCGGCCGCTCATCAGCTCGTCGAAGAAGCGGCTGACCTGGCGCGCATTGCGCGCGGTTTCGCTGGTGCCCTTCTTCGAACTGTCGAGCTCTTCGAGCACGACCATCGGCACGTAAAGATCGTGCTCTTCGAAGCGGAACAGGCTGGTGGGGTCGTGCAAAAGCACGTTAGTGTCGAGAACGAAGATCTTGCGCTTGCTCATGAGTGCCGGACGAGAGCGGGACCGCGCCGCCGGGGAGCGGATCTCGGGTGAAAAAAAGCCGCGACGCGTAACCTGGTTCTGCGCCGTGGTCGGAACTGCGCGATGGCGTGGTGTCTTGATTGCAGGTCTGTGAACGAAAGCGGACGGCGCCGTGCCCGGGCACGGCGCTTCGAGCGCAATCTAGCCCAGGCCGTGTGGCATCGAAAAGAGAGGTTCGCGCCGGCGCGAATGGCGCTCTCGTGATGCTTCTGCGCTCGTCATAGATCGGTGAGGGCGTCGAGCACCGCTTGCGCGTGATTCTTGACCTTCACCCCGCGCCAGACCCGACGCAGCACGCCCTTGGCATCGAACAGGAAGGTGCTGCGGTCCACGCCCAGATACTTGCGGCCGTACAGGGTTTTCTCGCGGATCACGTCAAACGCCCGGCACGCCGCCTCGTCGGGATCCGACAGCAGCGCGAACGGAAAGCCGAACTTGGCCGCGAAGTTCTCGTGCGAGCGCACGCTGTCGCGCGAGATGCCGACGATGTCGGCACCGGCCTGCTGGAACCGGGGGTACAGATCGCGGAAGTCCTGGCCTTGCTGGGTGCAGCCGGGTGTGTTGTCCTTGGGGTAGAAGTACACGACAAGCACCTTGCCCTTGAACGAGCGCAGGGCGATGTCGCGGCCGCCGGTCGCGGGCAGGGTGAGGTCAGGAATCTTGTCGCCGATGTCGAGGGCCATGGGGGTCTGCGCAAAGCGGCGTGAGCGGCGCTGCCTGCGCCTCGTGTCGCGCGGATGCGGGCGCGGTGCCGGCCACGTTCAGGTCTTGATCGGGTCGAGCATGCCGTCGGCGTTGAGGTCGTCGCACAAATCCATGAACGACTCGCGCAGTGCCTGCGGATGCTGGTTGACCGGCACGTGCAGCACCATCTGCACATTGGCCATTTCCGCGCCGGTGTAGGTGGACTGATACTTCTGCGTGGAGATCTCGACGACGACCACGTCCTGGTGCTGGAAGAACTCGAGGATGTTCACCAGCAGGTTGGGGTCCTGGGGCGCCACGACTTCGGCAGCGTAGGGCCGGTATTCCGGGTTCACCGAACGTGGCTCGCAGCGTTCGAAGCGCACCTGCAGTTCGAGCTTCTCGGCGATGCCCGGCAGCGCGGTTTCGAGCCGCCCCAGCGTGCTCCAGTTGCCGGAAACGAGCAGATTCGCGGTCAGCCGGTCACCGATCTGGGCGATGCGGCAGTCTTCGACCTCGCCGCCACGCTCGCGGATGGCCTTGAACAGCTCCAGGGGTACGTTGCCCTTGGGCTTGCCGATGGCGGAGACGGTGAGCAGATTATCGGTCTGGGACATGATGTAGCCGTGAAGGCGGGGCGCGAAGTTTAATCGATTCCGGCCGAGTCTCGCGGAGGGGTGCGAGCCGTGGCTATACTTGCCGCCCTTTTTCGGCCGTTCGCCGTATCGTCGACCCATGATCAAGGGCAGCATCGTCGCCATCGTCACGCCCATGCACGAGGATGGCGCTCTGGACTGGGCGCGGCTCGATGCACTCGTCGACTGGCACGTCGAAGAAGGCACGGACGCCGTCGTCGCGGTCGGCACCACCGGTGAGTCGGCGACACTCGACGTCGAGGAGCACGTCGCCGTCATCCGCCGCGTGGTCGAGCGCGCTGCCGGCCGCATCCCCGTGATCGCGGGCACCGGCTCCAACGCGACCACGGAAGCCATCGAACTGACGCTTGCCGCCAAGACCGTCGGCGCCGATGCGGCGCTGCTGGTCACGCCGTATTACAACAAGCCGCCGCAGGAAGGGCTTTACCGGCATTTCCGCAAGATCGCCGAGTCGGTCGAGCTGCCGCAGATCCTCTACAACGTGCCCGGTCGTACCGGTTGCGACTTACTGCCGGCCACCGTCGCGCGGCTGGCGCAGATCCCGAACATCGTCGGCATCAAGGAAGCCAAGGGCGAGCTGGCACGCATCCGCGAACTGCTCGCGCTGGAACTGGGCAGCGAGTTTGCGATCTACTCCGGAGACGACGCCACGGCCTGTGCGTCGATCCTCGCCGGCGCGCACGGCGATATCTCGGTGACCGCCAACGTCGCGCCGCGCAAGATGCACGAGATGTGCGCCGCGGCGCTCGCCGGCGACCGTGCCGCGGCCGAGCGCATCGACGCCGAACTGGCGGCGCTACACAAGGAGCTGTTCGTGGAACCCAATCCGATTCCCGTCAAGTGGGCCTTGAGCCAGATGCACAAGATCGAAAACGGCCTGCGCCTGCCGCTGGTGCCGATGAGCGAGGCGCACGCGCCGCGCGTGCGCGCTGCGCTGCAAGCGGCCGGGGTCATCGTATGAATGCGCGGATCGGGCTCGCTGCCGTGGCCGTTGCGCTGGCCGCTTGCGGCAGCAACCGCCACTGCATCGGCGACTTTCCGTATCAGCGCGCGGCAACGCTCGCGCCACCGGCACCGGTCGAGGGGCTGCGCACGCCGACGTCGGTATCGGCCATGGTCATCCCGCCACCGCCGGCCGAGTCGGTGCCGTTCGCGCGTGAAGTGGCCGATCCCGACGACCCGGGCCGCACGCGCGTGCAATGTCTCGACATCCCGCCGCCGCTCATCGAGACACCGCCGCCGGATGAGCCGGCTACGGACTCTTGAGCGCGGATCGGTAGCGCGCGCCGGTATAATGCCACCCTTCAAACGGAGAGATGTCCGAGTGGTTGAAGGAGCACGCCTGGAAAGCGTGTATACGGGTCAAACCGTATCGCGGGTTCGAATCCCGCTCTCTCCGCCAAATATGTAGCAATCAAGCGGCTTTCAGGCCGCTTTTTTGTTGTACCCCACCAAAGAATCCACGATAACGACACGCGGTAGGCGCCCACGATCTGCCGACTGGGATCGGAGGCATCCCGGTCAGAGATGCGGACTAGCCATTCGGCTAATTGGCGCTCCCGATCATCCTGCCTAAGCTGCCGCCGTTGACGCTGAATCAAAGGGGGGGAGCGTGCGTCAGACGGTCGCGGGCATGAGCGTGCTCGAACTGATGGTGGCGCTCGTCGTCACCTCGGCCCTGGCGATGATCGCGATTCCGGGGTGGCAGTCGATGATGGCGCGCAACCGCTTGTCGACGACCGCCAACGAATTGCTCGGCGGGCTGCTTGCCGCGCGCACGGTCGCGGTGAGCCGCCAGGCGCTGGTGAGCGTCTGCGCCGGCAACGCGCAGACGGGATGTCACGGAGACTGGAGTCGCGGCGAATGGATCAGCTTCATTGATCGCGTTCCGATCGGTGTGTTCGGTGAGGAGGACGAGCTGCAGGCGCAAGGCAGGCTTGCGGCGCCCGGGCGGGTCAGCCTCTCGGCCAATGGACCCTTCAACCGCGCGGTGGTGTTCAGGCCAAATGGCTCTGCGAGTTGGCCCAGTGGGGCGTTTGCCGCCGGGCGGCTGCGTGTTTGTGCCGCCGAGGCCGGCGTCGTGCCGAACGCCGTGGATCTGGTCTTGATCGGCAGTGGCCGGGCGGTGGCACAGCCCTGCCACCTCGAGGGCAGATGCGCGCCGCCCACTGAGGCAGCTGCGCGGTGCCAGTGACGCGGCTTCGCACGTTCATTGCCCGCACCGGCCGTACGCCCACGGCGCCACTCCTATACCTGCGAAACGCTAATCGTTGCGAGGGAGTTGGCTTGCCGCGGCTGCTCGCGAAGCTCACCAGCAGTGCGCTACGCCGGCGCTGCCCGAGACGCTGCGGGCGCCGGACTGATCGAGGCTCAGGCTGCCGCACTTGGCATCTTGCTGCGCCTGTGCGCCGATGGGGACGGCCTGCAGGGTGTAGCGGGTCGCAGTGGGCGGATTGCCTTGAGGAAAGCGGAACGTGTAGTGCTGACCGGCATTCTGTGCCGAGGCGCAGTCCAGCGCGGGCAGGCTCACCGGATTGCCGGCGAGGTCGGTGTTGTAGCGCAGGTTCGTCGTGTAGAAGCGCTCCATGAACGCTGCATATTCGGACAGGCAGGCTTGCGCGGCGCGTCGCTTGGATTTGACCACCGAATCCCGATACGAGGGGTAGGCGATCGCGGCCAGGATGCCGACGATGGCGACGACGATGACCAGCTCGATCAAGGAGAAGCCGCGATGCGCACAACGCCTCTGCACCGAGCGGGTCAGACCGAAATTCAGATGCACGTCCGTCATGGATTCACCCATTCGCGCCAGGAGATGCGGCGCAAGGCGCCCACGGTGCCCGCGGTGCGGATACTGCTCGTGGTCGCATTGTCGAAGCTCACCAGCATGGTGTTACCGACGAAGATCGGGTTGTTGGGAACCGAGGTGAACCCGACACCGGCGGCAATCTGATCGTTGACGCGATCGCCGTCGTTGAACTGCCCGTCGCCGTTCAGATCGAAGAAATTCGCATCGGGGGCCGTACCGTCGAAGGGATCGACGGCCATGATCCAGCCGCTACCGGACGGGTTGCACGGATCGGAGGAGACCGGGATGCGGGTGGTGCCCAACAGCAGCGAGCCCTGGAACTGGTTGGGTGTCACCATGCGCTCGCCCTGCGCCGTACCGCCCTGGACCAAGAGGTCGATGTACCAGCCCTGGCGGCCACTGAGGTCGCCGCTCGTGCCACTGGAGATGGTGCGGCCGCCGAGCCGGGGCGGGTTGCTGTCGGCGTTCGGCGCCGTCTCCGACAGGATCTGGCGTTGCCGCAGCGTGCCGCGCCCGCTGCCCGCCGCGTCACCGAAATCGCTGCCGGCGCCGTCGACGATGATGCCGTACCAGGTTTGTACCGTGGTGTCGGACAGGTCGCCTTGGGTCAGATACCGGCCGGTGCCGAAGAACAGCCACAGATTGGCAGTCGCCGGGTCACGGCCCACCAGCATGCCGCCGGTGATCGGCTGCGCCGCGCCGCCCGCGGTGGTCGCGGTGTAGATCAGCGTGGCGGTGCTTGCCGCATTGGTGAGATCGAACTTCCAGACACGGCCGCGCAGATCGCCGGCATAGGCGCGGGTGCCGATGCCATTGGTCGGATCGTCGATCCACACCGCGGCCTGGGCCAAGCCATTGTTGGTGCTGGCGTCGGTCGGATAGACGCTCAGCGCACCCGTGCCCAGATCGAACTGCAGCAGCGCCGCCTTGTTCTGCGCGCTGTTGTAGCCGTTGCCGACGAGCACGGCCCAGCTCGGCGCGCTCGCGGTGCCGACCAGGGCGATGACCGGCTTGCCGGTGTTCTGACCGATCCAGTCGCTGCCGGACAATCCGTCCGTGGCACTGCGCTCCCACAGCAGCGCGGGTGCGGCGGGGTCGGTGATGTCGAGCGCATAGACGGCCTTGGCCGACCCGCGCCCGGTGGTGCCGACCAGCACCGTGCGCCAGGCGCCGTTCAGATAGGCATCGGCGACGGTCAGCTCGCCATCGTTGAAGAACTGGTGCGGCTGGCTCACCGATCCGTAGCTGGGATCGGTGAGCGCCTTGATGCCGGCGCGGATCACGGCATCGGGCAAAAACGCAAAGGTCTCCTCACCCGGGGCCGGGTTGTTGCCGCTGTTCGCGGCGTGGAACGCGTGCACCATGCCATCGTTGGCGGCGACCCAGATCCGCGGAGCGCGCGTACTCTGCGCGGCGGCGAAGCTGGCGTAGCTCGCCGAGCCGGGGAAGCTGCGGTCACGGAACAGGTTGGGGTCGGGTGCGCCGACGAAGACCGGTTGCGAGCTGACGATGTCGCCGAGCGCCGTGTCACGGTCGCGGAAGGTGCCGCCATTGCGGCGTTCCAGACTGGTGTCCCCGCGCAGGTAGTCGATGACGGCCTGGCGCTCGGTGGCGTTGGCACCGAGCGCGCTCTGCTGGGCGGCGGACAGCACGGTGGGTGAGGTCAGGGCAGGGAAGCGCGCGCTGGCGCTCGCGCCCGCGGGATTGTAGGTGCGGATGTTGCGCGCCGATGCCGCCGGCAGTCGCGACGACGCCGTCCACATCGGCGAGCTAGAGATGGCGCCGCTGGCCGGATCGACGGCGAAGGCCTTCAGATCGCCGGTCCATTTGCCGCTGAAGTACATCGACTGGAAGGTCGTGGTGCCGGTGTCCAGGCGCGTGCTGTTGGCGGCCAGACTGGCGCCGGTGCCGACGCGTTCGCTGATGCGCTGGATCGCGGTGCGGATGCCGTTCTCGAACTGCTCCGGGCTGCCTGCGGAGAAGAAGCCGCCGCGACCGTTGATGCCGGCATGGACCAGGTCGGCGATGTTGTTGACCGAGTCCGCTGCCGGTGTGGGCCACGCGAAGTTGTTCGGTGCGCCGCCGACCGACGCCCACAAGGCAACGTCCTGGGCCGTGGTGCCGTTGGGGGTGACGTTGGGCAGACTGTCGTCGCGGCCGAACAGACCGACGGTGAACGTGCTCATGTGCTGCCAGAACGCCGGGTCGCTATTGCTGGCGGGCACATTGTTCGGCAAACCCGGCCGCAGATCGGTGAGCCAATACTGCATGGCGACGTCGGCGAGGGTATTGGACGCGCCGTCGACGAAAGGCTTGGGCGACACCGGCGCATCGCAGACCGAGGACGACGATGATTTGCGCGGGTACTCGAAGCACTGGCCATTGGGGCCGTCGATGCGCACCACCGCGCGGTTTTCAGGGCCGTCGACGTTGCCCACGGTGGGGATGGTGCCGTTCCAATAACCGTCGGTGGTGAGGATGGCGTAACTCTGCCGGCAGGAGAGTTGCTGGCTCGGGTTGTTCGGGTTCTCCGCGCTGCCGGACTGCCAGGGCTGGGCCTCGTCCTTGTAGTAATCGCCGACCGCTTTGAGCGCCGACTGCAAGGGCGTGCCCCCGTCCGCGACGGCACGCGCCAGCCAGTTCCAGAACGCGGCGCGCTGGGTGGACGCGCTGCCGTCACCGAAAGGCTTGACGCGAGCGATGGCCGGCCGGGTGTTGATCGAGCCGCTGACGCGATCCGCGGGCAGGTGGTTGGGATTGGGATTGGAGCTGCGGTAGCCGCCATTGATGGAGGCAAAGCCGAAGCGAACCGAGGGTTCCAGATTTGCCAGCGCGTTCATCAGGCCGGTTTTGGCCATGTACAGGCGCTTGCGGTAGTAGCTGAACCAGTTGGCGACGTTCTGCCCCACGGTGATGACGTTGCCTTCGGGGTCGCGCAGGCCGCTGTCGTCGTTGGTGCTGTGACAGCGAGCGGCGGGAAAGCCGCTGTTGTAGGTTTCGCCGGTCGTGAGGTTGCTGCTGGGGTTGCCGGTGAGCTCTGCACAAGTGCCGGCGATGGGCGCAGCCGAACTGCCCGCCGCCGTCGAGGGATTGCCGGAGACGCCGACGTAATGACGCTGACCGGTGCTGGGCTCGATGTACACGAAAAAGCCGCGATGTCGGCTGCCGCCGCTGTCGATCAAGCGACGGCAATCCTCGCCCGAGGGTCCGGCATCGAGGGCGAATTCGAAGCCATTCGGGCAGTTGGGCGGCACGCTGGGGTTGCGGCAGCGGTCATTCTGTAGGGTGAGTCCGGCGCTGTTGACGCGGCCGGAGCCACCGGGGGCGGGCGTATCGCCGCAGGCATCGGGGCGGAATTGCTGCTGGTTGCAGCGATCTCGGGCCGAGTCGTAACCGCCGTAGCCCTGGCAGCGCGGGGCTTCCGACGGGCGACCAGATGCGAGGCACTGATCGCCCGACAGACTCAGCCCCGGGGAATTGGCGGCACCGGGGGCACCCGGGGCCACGATGCTGCTGCAAGGGTCCGGCCGCGCGCGGACTTGGTTGCAGCGGTCGGCGCTGGTGGAGTAGTTGTCGTGACCCTGACAGTACGGCGGCTCGTCGAGGCTCGCACTACCGGCGGTGCATTGACCCTGCGCATTCGGACCCGAGGTGCCGGGGGGGCAGCCGGTGTGGTTGGCGAATTCATATCGCGGCGCGACGTCGATCCGGAAGGTGTGCGAGAAGCGCGGCGTCGCGTTACCGATTGCATTCGGGCCGTCGGCAAAACTGTTGCCGGGCTGATAGGTGGCGATGTTGATGCGATCACTGCCGTCGGGATCGAAGCCGTCGTACCAGGCCTCGGTGAAGGAGGCGTTGGGGTAACGCGTGGTCGTCGGCACCGCAGCGTTGGGTCTTGCGGTGGCGGTGTACGGCGGCAGGTAACGCACGTCCGGATGGTAGTAGACGCCGTTGATGTTGGCGTTGATCAGCTCGGTGTCGCGGCCGTCGTTGCCCGGCGGATCGTCCGGCATCACCGTCCATTGCATGGAGCCCGAGTCGTCGAGGATGAGGGTGACGTTGGGCGGCAGCGGGTTGCGCACCGTCAGCGGGCTTTGATCGATGGTCACCGCGGCCTGCGCGGTGGCCGCGCCGAGCAGCGCCGCGGCGAGCAGCGAAAACCCAAGCCTTCGGTACGGGGATGGGGAACGATGGGCGGACATGAATGGGCCTCCGCGCAAGGTCATTGTCGGTACATCGTCTGCAGGGTGACCACGGCGCGCTCGCCGACCACGGCAGGGTCGGCGCTGCGGGCCGTGATGCGGTAGTAGAGCGCCATGATGTTGGTGCCTTGTGCGCCGTACTGGGCCGCATTGGCGCTCTGGTTGAATCCGGTGTTCAAGTCCGGATTCGGAAACTCCCCCATGAACTCGATTACATACTGTGGTTGGCCGGCCGCGCCGATGCCGGCATAGAGCGATGCAGGAACGGTCTGAATCCGGCTGCTGTCCAGGGTCGGGTCGGTGAACGGGTTGGCGCGACAGGCCACGCCGCCGGCTGCGCAGTTGCGTGCGATCACCTGGGTGCCACTGACGAAACTGCGCGAGGCGGCGTTGAGCGCGGCCTCGGCGGCCTCGAAGGCGATGCTGCGATCCTGGAAGTTGGCCGTCATCTTCTGCTGCACGGTGGTGCCGCGGACCGCCGCCAGTCCGATCAAGGTGATGACGACGAGCAGGATCAAGGCCGTGGCTAGGGCGATCCCGGCTTGACGAAGCGGACGTGGGCAGCGGGGGGCGGCTTGGCCAGACATGTCAAGTCATCCGGTTGCGCAAAGTGACCGTGGTCGTGAACGCACGCCGAATCGGCTCCCCGTCGGTACCCGTTGCGGCTTGGTTGCCCTGCACGGTGAGCGTGATGCGCACGGCTACCACCCGTTGCCAGTCGGTGACGGCGGCGGCGGCGACATAGTTCACCGCTGCCTGAGCCAGATACTCGATCTGCATGTCGGTGACATCGCGCACCATTTCCATCGCCGTGGTGGCGGCGGCACCTGCGCTATTGCCCAGTGCACTGCGATACAAGGAGCGACCGCCGACCGGGTTGTTGCCGATGTACCAGTCGGACGCCACCATCCTGCTGATCTGCGAGTTGGCACCGAACGCATAGGGGTTGCCGTTGACGGTGCAGAGCGTCGGGAAGCCCAGGCCCTTGGAGCAGTTGCCCGGGGATGCGGTGCCGGTGTTATGGACCAGGGTGACGTTGCTGCTGTTGTAGTTGGTGATTTGCGTGATCGTCGCGTGATCCGGATCGCAGACGATGATGATGTCGCCGTCTCGCAGGTCCGCGCTGGGCTCGTTGAGTTTGAAGTTGGCAGCCGTCGGGTTATGGCTTTCGACGCTCAGTCCGATCTCCCCGGCACCGATCAGTTGGATCGAGTCGGTGCCGACCACGCGCTGCGCGACGGCCGTGCCTTCGACCACGGCGGGATCGTCCTGATTGCCGTCGTAGCCGCGTACCGCGTTGTTGAAGTTGGCCCACCAGGCGGTCGCCTGATTGTTCAGGGTATTGGCAATGCGCGTGGTGTTGCCGCAGCCGGTCAGCCCGGCTTGGCGCAGGTCGCGCGCGAGCAGCTCGAAGGCGATGCGCGAGGCTTCCTGGACCTGTCCCAGCGCATGGTTGGTGCGGTAGGACTGCTTGTTCGACAGGAACAGCCCCACCGTGGTGCCGATCACGGCGAGGCCGAGGACCAGCGCGATCATCAGCTCGACCACGCTAAAGCCGCGCGCCCGCGCGACCGCGGCCTTGATGCGCGTATGGCGCAGCGGCCCGGTCATAGCATGGCCCTCGTGACGACGGTCTGGGTGCCTACGCCGGGGATGCCCAGACGGCTGTCGTCGTAGGTGATGGTGACGGTGCAGTCGGAGCCGTTGCAGCGGATCTGACCGAGTGTGGTGCTGGCGGCGCCCAGGCGCGCGCCCAATTCGTTGCACCAGGCGTTGATCTGACGCGCCGCACGCGTGCTCCCGCCCGCGGGGCAACTGTCGGCGCTGACCGTCACGCTGCTGTAGGCGGCGAGATTGGCGCGGTCGGCACGCATCGCGTCGAGGATGGAGTAGCTCGCGACCACGGCCATGGACCGTGCCATCGAACTATTGTTGCTGCCGAGTGCACGCGTCTGCGTCATCGCGACGCCGAGCATGCCGACGGACAGCACCAGCAAGGCGACGAGCACCTCGATCAGGCCCACGCCACGGCCCAGCCTTGCACGGCTGAGCCCGGCCGGTTGGTTAGCGCGCACGGCAGGTCGGGGGTTCATTGCTGGGGCATCCGCTGCTGCTGGTGATCGCACAAGTGCTGAGCGCACTACCGGTCGTCAGGTAGATGCACCGCCGATTATCACGCGAAATCGCCGTGCTGCTGAGGTCGGCCACCAGTCCGGTGTACGGGACATTGCCGCCGGGTGTGCGCGCCAGCCCCTGACCGCCGTAGCGCAAGGCGGTGACGCTGCCGAGGGCGATGTTGGGGGGCAGAGCCGGCGCCGCGCGCAACAGCGTGGTGCTGCCATCGGCGTTGAGCACGTAGCTTGCGCCGCCGGCGGAACCGCAGGCCGTGGCCAGCGCGCCCGTGCCATTCTGAGAGCCGCTGCTGCTGCAAAACTGCGTGGTGGCGTTGCGCCGGATCGCTTCGAGCCTGGCCTGGTTCAGCGATTCGACCAGCGCGTTGGCCGCGGTCGACAGACGGTTGGACACCATGGTCTGCCGAAAGCTGGGAACGGCCACCGCGAGCAGAATGCCGGCAACGGCAAGGCCGATGATCAACTCGACGAGGGTCAGGCCGCTGGCATGGCGACGACCAAAGGCGCCCGAACTGCACATACCGCTAGCCCACCACGCGAGCGCCCGCGAAGGCGGCGTCCCAGGGCGGACGGTCTTGGCGTGCCGATCGATGGCGCCATGAGGCGTCGTCGACACCGTCGGACGCCCGCTCGCGTCATTCCCCATGCGTTCATGTCTCCCCCGGCCCGAATCGATGCCGCATTGCTGCACGGCGACATCTCGCGGCCTTTCCTTGGCCCGACGCCAGACTAGCACAGGCCTTGCATCCTTTGAACCGCCGAGCGTCGCGGCAGAGCCGACCCGCTGCGCCCGGGATCAGCGGCCGCGACACGGCCGCACTAGGCGCCCTGACCGCCGGCGTCGGGCGGGGCGGGCGCCTCGATGCCGGATTCGACGGCCATCACGAAGGAACGGATCTTGTCGGCGAGGTGCTGCGGATGACTCAGCGGCAGCCAGTGGCCGGCGTCGATCTCGCAGCGCCACAGTTTTGGCGCCCACTGCGGCAGATCGTCGAACAACTGCGGCATGACGAAGCGGTCGCGCCGCGGCACGATCAATTGCACCGGAAGCTCGGTGCGCCGCTGGCGCGGGCGGAGGATGCGCTCACGAACGTTGGCGCGGTAAAGCTTGATGCCGTGGATGCCGTTCTTGCGCTGCGCCGGATCGATGTGCGCATCGACGCCCTCCAGTCTGTGCAGCAGCGTGGGCCAGTAGCGGGCAAGGCCCAGCGCCCACGCCATCGGTGCGGCGAGTGGCAGATGGAACAAGCCGATGTACCAGGAGTGCAGCGCCTGTACGGCCACGCGGCGGAGCTGCGCGGCCCTGCCCGAGCCGAGTCGGCGCCGCATCCAGTGGCCGACGTGATCCAGGCAAGGGCCCGAGACGGTCGTATAGGAGGCGATGCGCCCGCGCATCGTCGCGGTGGTCACGGTTTCCCAGGACTGGATGGAGCCCCAGTCGTGGCCGACCAGATGCACCGGCTTGTCCGGACTGACGGCAGCGACGACCGCCGCTGTGTCGGCGACCAGATACGCCAGCGCGTAGTCCTCGACCGCGTGCGGCGCGCTCGATTGCCCCGCGCCGCGCACGTCGTAGGCGACGACGTGGAAGTCCTGCGCCAGCCGCGCAGCGGTTGCGTCCCAGATCTGGCTGCTGTCCGGATAGCCGTGTACCAGCAAGATCGTCGGCCGACCGCGCTCGCCCCATTCGCGTACGGCGAGCTGCACCCCGCCTGCGTTGATGTAGCGGCTTGGACCGCAGTGCTCGTGCATGCGGCGCGCGGTCAACCGGCGCTGGCCGCAGCCGCGTCGGCCGCGGTGGCGCGCACGAACTTCATGCCGCGGCCCTCGAGCGCACCGTACTTGAGCGTGAGCAGATCCTTGAGGTAGTTCTGGTGCAACTTCCACGGCGCCTTGGAGCCCTGCTTGGGGAAGTCGTGGATCGCACGCTGCACGTAACCCGACGAGAAGTCGATCAGCGGTTCCTCGCCGACGCTGGGGTCGTCGTTGTGCGGTACGGCGTAATCGAGGCCATTGCGGTCGAGATGATCGATCAGGCGGCAGACGTACTGCGAGGCGAGATCGGCCTTTAGCGTCCACGAGGCATTGGTGTAGCCGAGGCAGTAGGCGAAGTTGGGCACACCGCTGAGCATCATGCCCTTGTAGCTCATCGTCTTCGCCAGCTCGATGTCTTCACCGTCCACGCGGATCTGCATGCCGCCGAAGGCCAGCAATTGCAGGCCGGTGGCGCAGACCACGATGTCGGCGGCCAGTTCGCGGCCCGACTTCAGGCGGATGCCGGCCTTGGTGAAACATTCGATGTGATCGGTGACGATCTCCGCTTTGCCGCGGCGCAGGGCCTTGAACAGATCGGCGTCGGGTACGAAGCACAGGCGCTGGTCCCAGGGGTTGTAGCGGGGCTTGAAGTGTTCGTCGACCGGATACTCCGGCGGCAACTGCGCGGCCACGCCCTTGCGCAGCAACTTCTTGGCGAACGCTGGATAGCGCCGGCAGAGGGTGTAGAACGCCAGACTCATCAAGATGTTCTTGCCGCGCGCAAGGCCGTAGGCCGCGCGCGCGGGCAGCAGCTTGCGCAGCACGCCGGCGATGCGATCCTCGGCGGGCAGGGTCAGCACATAACTTGGCGAGCGCTGCAGCATCGTCACCTTGGCCGCGGTGTCGGCCATCGCCGGTACCAGCGTCACCGCGGTCGCGCCGCTGCCGATGACGACCACGCGCTTGCCGGCATAGTCCAGGCCCTCGGGCCAGTGCTGCGGGTGGATCAGCTGCCCGCGATAGTCCCCGATACCGGCAAACTCGGGCATGTAGCCGGCGTCGTAGCGGTAGTAGCCGCTGCACATGTACAGGAAACGGCAGCTATAGCGGCGCAGCTCGCGCGCCGCGCCGCATTCGGCCTGCACGGTCCAGCGCGCATGCTCGCTCGACCAGCTCGCGCGCACCACCTTGTGCTGAAACCGAACGTGACGATCGACGCCGTGCTCGCGTGCGGTTGCGCGCACGTAGTCGAGAATCGACGCACCGTCGGCAATCGACTTCGCCGCGGTCCACGGCTTGAACGCATAGCCGAGCGTGTACATGTCCGAATCCGAGCGGATGCCGGGATAGCGGAACAGATCCCAGGTGCCACCGATCGCCTCACGTGCTTCGAGAATCGCGTAAGTCTGGTCCGGGCAGCGGGTCTTCAGGTGCACGCCGGCGCCGATGCCGGACAGGCCGGCACCGACGACGATCACGTCGAAATGTTCGATCGACATCGTGGTCTCGTTGGCAGGATGAGGGTCTGCGCCGGAGTCTCGATGCGGACCTGCTCGCCGGCAAGGGCAGCGGCGCCGCGTGGCATCGTCTGCCGGGTCAGCCGCCGCTGCCGAGCGCCTTGCAGGTCTGCTCGTACTCGCGGACCAGGCGCGCGCACAGCTCGGCCGCGGGGGGGATGTCGCGGATCTCGGCCGTGCCCTGGCCAGCGGACCAGATGTCCCTCCAGGCTTTGGCGGCGTCGAGTTCCTCGCCCAGGTTGATCTCGCTCTTGGGCTTGAGGTTGTCCGGGTCGAGGCCGGCCTTGACGATGGATGCTCGCAGGAAGCTTGCCGGTATGCCGCTGATCGCGGCGGTGTAGACGATGTCGGCGCTGCCGGCGTCGATCAGCATCTGCTTGTAGGCATCGGCGGCATTCGCCTCTTGTGTGGCGATGAAGCGCGTGCCCATGTAGGCGAAGTCGGCGCCCAGCGCACGCGCCGCGGCGATGCCGCGTCCCGAGGAGATGCAGCCGGACAGCGCGATGTAGCCGTCGAAGATGCTACGGATCTCCGGCACCAGCGCAAACGGATTGACCACGCCGGCATGGCCGCCGGCGCCGGCCGCGACCGGAATCAGGCCATCGACACCGGCCTTGGCCGCCTTCTCGGCATGACGCTGGTTGACGATGTCGTGGAACACGACGCCGCCGTAGCTGTGCACGGCGTCGACGACCTCGCTCACCGCGCCGAGCGAAGTGATGACCAGCGGCACCTTGTGTTTCACCACCTGTTCGAGGTCCGCCTGCAGCCGCGGATTGGTCTTGTGCACGATCAGGTTCACGCCGTAGGGCGCATCCTTGTCGGTGAGCGTCGCGTTGAGCGTCTCCAGCCATTCGACGAGACCGGCGGTCGTGCGCTGGTTGAGCGCCGGGAAGGTGCCGACGACGCCGCTCTGACAGCAGGCGGTGACCAGCTTCGGATTGGAGACGAGAAACATCGGCGCGGCGATCGCGGGAATGCGAAGGCGGCCTTGCCAGCTTGCGGGCATGCGCATGGGAGAGGTCCTGTTGAAAGACTGATCGAATGCAGCCGCCGTGCCGGCTGCGACCGGCACGACGGCGACGGCGGATCGGCTGCGCGCCTTACTTCGGCGCCATGCGGATCGCGCCGTCCAGGCGGATGGTCTCGCCGTTGAGCATCACGTTGCCGATGATGCTCTCCACCATCTGCGCAAACTCCTCGGGCTTGCCCAGACGCGGCGGGAAGGGCACCTGAGCGCCCAGCGAATCCTGTGCCGGCTTGGGCAGGCTTTCCATCAGCGGCGTGAAGAAGAGCCCGGGCGCGATCGTGACCACGCGGATGCCAAAGCGCGCGAACTCGCGTGCCAGCGGCAGCGTCATGCCGACGACGCCGGCCTTGGACGCGGCGTAGGCGGGCTGGCCGATCTGGCCGTCGAAGGCCGCGACCGAGGCGGTGTTGACGATCACGCCGCGCTCGCCGTGCTCGTTGGGCTGCTGCGCCTGCATCGCCGCGGCGGCGACGCGGATCAAATTGAACGTGCCGGTCAGATTGACCTTGATGATCTTTTCGAACTGCGCGAGCGGCAGCGGGCCGTCCTTGCCGACCGCCTTGGCCGGCGTGCCGATGCCGGCGCAGTTGACGAGGATGTCGATGCGGCCATACGCGTCCTGCGCGGCCTTGACCACCGCGACCGCATCGCTGTCGACGCCGACGTCGCAGCGCACGAAGCGCACCGCATCGCCGAGTTCCTTGGCCAGCGTCTCGCCGCGTTCGACGTTCAGGTCCGCGATGACGGCCTTGCCGCCCTGCGCCACCAGACGGCGCACGGTGGCCTCACCCAAACCCGAGGCGCCGCCCGTGACGATGCCGACATGATTCTTGATCTGCACGTTGTTTCTCCGTGAAAAGAAATCCGAGTAACCGACACGAAAAGCGCCAAGAACGTTGGCGCCAAGGGGATCGCCAGGCATTATAGAGCCTGGAGCGACGATGTTTCGTCGCCGATTGGTAACAATCGTTACCCATTACGTTCCGGGCGCAGTGTACGCAATCACCGGCCGGTGCGGTCCACACCTTCGTATGACAGCCACGCCGGAGCCAGACCGGCACCGCTGGAGACAGGCAGATGCAACGCAGAGCGTTTGAGCCGGAGATGGAGCTGTTCCGTGACGCGGCCCGCAAGTTCTTCCAGGCCGAGATCCGTCCGCACCGCGAACGCTGGCGCGAGGCCGGTATCGTCGACCGCGAGGCGTATCTGAAGGCCGGCGCGGCGGGCCTACTGTGCATCTGGGCCGACGAGGCCTACGGCGGGCTGGGCCTCACCGACTTTCGCTACGAGCAGATCCTGATCGAGGAGAATGCCTTTCACGGCGACTCCGGCTACTTCATCACCCTGCACAGCCGCCTGGTCGCGCCGTACTTTCAGCACTTCGGCACCGAGGAACAGAGGCGGCGTTTCCTGCCGGCCTTCATTCGTGGCGAGAAGATTCTGGCGATCGCGATGACCGAGCCGGACGCCGGCTCCGATCTCGCCGGCATGAAGACGCGCGCGGTCGAGCACGGCGATCACTGGATACTCAACGGCGCCAAGACCTACATCTCCAACGGCATCAACGCCGACGTGGTCGTCGTCGCCGCCAAGACGCATCCGGACAATCCACACGGCATGACCTTGTTCATCGTCGAGCGCGGCATGCCAGGTTTCGAACGCGGCCGCCTGCTCAAGAAGATGGGCATGAAGTCGCAGGACACCGCCGAGCTGTTCTTCCGCGACGTCAAGGTGCCCAAGGCCAACGTGCTCGGCCAGGTCCACGCCGGCTTCTATCACCTGATGCAGGGACTCGCCGAGGAGCGCTTGATCGCCGCCTGCGGCAATATCGCCGCGGCGCGCGTGGCCATGGCCGTCACCTGCGAGTTCGTGCGCAACCGCAAGGTCTTCGGCAAGCCGCTGTCGAAGATGCAAAACACGCGCTTCAAGCTCGCCGCGCTCGATGCCGAGATCGACATCGCCCAGGTCTACGTCGACCGCTGCGTCGAGCAGCACAACCTCGGCAAGCTCGATCCGGTCGACGCCGCGCGTGCCAAGCTCTACACCAGCGAACTCGCCGGGCGCATGGTCGACGAGGGTGTGCAGCAGCACGGCGGCGCCGGCTACATGGAAGAGTACGAGATTTGCCGGCTCTACCAGGACGAGCGCATCCACCGCATCCTCGCCGGCACCTCCGAGATCATGAAGGAAATCATCGCGCGCGCGACCTTGGATTGAACATGAACTACCAGGACATCCTCTACGGCGTCGACGACGGCGTCGCCACCATCCGCTTCAACCGGCCGCAGGCGCTCAATGCGATGACGCTGCGCATGCTCGACGAGACCCGCGACGCCTTCGCACAGTGCGCGCGGGACGCTAAGGTGCGCGCCGTCGTGCTCACCGGCGAGGGCCGTGCGTTCTCATCCGGCGCGGACCTGGTCGCCAACGTCAAGACGCCGCCGCTCGACGCCGAGGGCAAGCTCGATCTCGGTCTGCCGCTTGAAACGCACTACAACCCGCTGATCGCGCAGATGCGCAGTCTGCCCAAGCCGATCATCTGTGCGGTGAACGGCGCCGCCGCCGGTGCGGCGGCCAACGTCGCGCTGTTCGCCGACCTGACCATCGCCGCGCGCAGCGCCTATTTCCTGCAGGCCTTCGTCAACATCGCGCTGATCCCGGACGCCGGCGGCACCTGGCTGCTGCCGCGCCTGGTCGGGCCGCAGCGCGCGATGCAACTGGCGCTGCTCGGCGAGCGCCTGCCGGCCGAGACCGCGCAGCAGTGGGGCATGATCGCCGAGGTCGTCGACGACGACGCGCTGATGGCGCGCGCACTCGAACTCGCGCGCCGGCTCGCACGGGGTCCGACGGCGGCGATCGCGCGCATCAAGCAAGCCATTCACGCCGCATCCGGCAACGATCTCGACACGCAGTTGCAGCTCGAGCGCACGCTGCAGCGTGACTGCGGACGCGGCGCCGACTTCATGGAAGGCGTGATGGCGTTCACGCAGAAGCGCAAACCCAACTTCAAGGGAAGCTGAAAAGTCATGTCGGGAAACAGCCTGCTCGCGGGCATCCGCGTGCTCGACCTCTCGCGCCTGCTGCCGGGGCCGTTCTGCTCGCTGTACCTCGCGCAGATGGGCGCCGAGGTGATCAAGATCGAAGAGCCGGACGGCGGCGATTACGCACGCGGCATGCGCGAGCTGTTCGCCCAGGTCAATCGCGGCAAGAAGTCGGTGACTCTGGATCTGCGCGTGGATGCCGACCGCGAGGCCTTCCTCGAACTGGTCGACGACGCGGATGTCGTGCTCGAATCGTTCCGCCCCGGCGTGATGGACAAGCTCGGCTGCGGCTATGCGACGTTGCGCGCGCGCAACCCGAAACTGGTTTACGCCGCGCTGACCGGCTACGGCCAGACCGGACCCTACCGCGACTGGGCCGGGCATGACCTGAACTACCTTGCGCTGGCCGGCGTGCTCGAGCAGATCGGCCCGGCCGGCGGTGCGCCGGTGCAGTCCAATCTGCAGATCGCGGATCTTGCCGGTGGCGCGCTGACCTGCGCGCTCGGCATCCTCGCCGCCGTCATCGGCGCGCGCAGCAGCGGGCAAGGCACGATGGTCGACGTATCGATGATGGACGGCGCGCTGGCGATGATGCCGGTCGCGCTCGCATCGCTGCGCCAGGACGGCAGCCTGCCGCCGCGCGGCGCCGGCCTCTTGACCGGGCTTTTGCCGAACTACCGCATCTACCGCTGTCGCGACGGCCGCTATCTCGCCGTCGGCGCGCTGGAGCCGAAATTCTTCCTGCGCCTGCTCGGTGTGCTCGGTGATCAGTTGCCAGCGTCCCTGCGCAGGCTGCTGCCGGGCGCGCGCCGCAAGCGCGGCACTTCCGGCGCCAAGACCAGCGGCACGAACAAGGATCCGTTCGCCAGCCTCGACAAACTGCTCGGCGATCCGCGGCGCGCGCGCCTGATCACCGCGCCGATCCGCGCCGCTCTCGCCGGCGTGTTCATGACGCGCACGCGCGACCAGTGGACCGCGCTGCTCGCCGATCAGGACTGCTGCGTCACGCCGGTGCTGAGTCTCGACGAGGTGCTCGACAACGAACAGGTGCGCGCACGCGGCATGATCGAGGACGACGGCGGCAAGCCGGCGTTCGCACTGCCGATCCGCTTCGATGTGCCGCTGCCCCGGTGCGCGCCGGCGCCGGCGCTGGGCGCCGACAACGACGAGGTGCTTGCGCGACGCAACCAGTCCGCGCGCCGGCGCTCGTGAGGCTCTGAAGCGGCGCCGATCAGCCCAGCCGGCTGCGCGAACGCTCGCGTCCGATCAGCATCGGGGCGGCGATGGTGGTCGATGGCGACGCTTTCACCGCCCGTGGATAGACGCTGAACTGCATGAGGCGCAGGCGCAGGCGCTCGTTCGTGACAAAGCGCGGCACGTCGTGATGCAGATGGGGCAGCTCGATACTGAGGATCTGGCCGGTGCCGGCGAGCGCTGCGGCGGCGCGGACCAGCGGTCCGGTGCGCTGCACGCCGGTCACGACGACGTCAATGCCGGCTTGATGGGCTTCGGCGATGCGTAGATCGCCCGGCCGCACGTAGACGTCGACCGCACCGCTCGCCTGAGAGCCGTCGGGGAGTCTGGCGATCTCGGTCTCACCGTGCATGACGCAACGCTCGCGCACTTGCGCCTCGATGACGTTGGCGCCGCCGAGGAAATCGAACACGAATGGCGTCGCCGGGTGCTGGTACACCTGATCGACGCTGCCGACCTGCTCGATCGCGCCCCGATTCATGATGACGACGCGATCCGCCAGTTCCAGCGCCTCTTCCTGATCGTGGGTGACGAAGATCGTCGTGTAGCCGGTCCTGGTGTGCAGTTCGCGTAGCCAGCGGCGCAGTTCTTTGCGGACCTTGGCGTCCAGTGCGCCGAAGGGTTCGTCGAGCAACAGCACGCGTGGATCGATCGCCAGCGCGCGGGCCAGCGCGACGCGCTGACGCTGGCCGCCGGACAGCTGGCTCGGATAGCGCGACTCTAGTCCCGAGAGCTGCACCAGCTCGATCAGTTCGAGCACCTTGCGGCGGATCTCGTGTTCGCTCGGGCGCTGCTTGCGTCCGCGCACGCGCAGGCCAAAGGCAACGTTCTCGAACACCGTCATGTGCTTGAACAGCGCGTAGTGCTGGAACACGAAACCGACGCGTCGCTCGCGGATCGGACGCAGGGCGATGTCCTGATCACCGAACAGGATGCGCCCGTGATCCGGAAACTCCAGCCCGGCGATCATGCGCAACAGGGTGGTCTTGCCCGAACCCGAGGGACCGAGCAGCGCGATCAGCTCGCCGGAGGCGATGTCGAGATCGATGCGATCGAGCGCGCGAAAGCTGCCGAACTGTTTACTGATGTCACGGATCTGGATGTTCATCGTCGTTCCCACGTGGATCGGATTTATGGTCGGTGCCCGCGACGCGAGGCGCGGTATGCCGCGTCTGACCCCTCAATGTCTGCGGATGGCGGAGAGCTCGTCGCCATGGCGCCACTCGAGATAGCTCTTCAAGGCGAGTGTGATCAGTGCAAACAGCGCGAGCAGCGAGGCCACCGCGAACGCGCCAGCGAACTGGTACTCGTTGTAGAGAATCTCCACATGTAGCGGCATCGTGTTGGTCTGACCGCGGATGTGACCAGAGACGACACTCACGGCGCCAAACTCGCCCATCGCCCGCGCGGTACACAGCAGTACGCCGTACAGCAATCCCCATTTGATGCTCGGCAGGGTCACGCGCCAGAAGGTTTGCCAGCCGTTGGCCCCCAGAGACAGTGAAGCCTGCTCGTAATCCATTCCTTGCTCCTGCATCAGCGGGATCAGCTCGCGCGCAATGAACGGAAAGGTCACGAACACGGTCGCCAGCACGATTCCCGGCAAGGCGAACACGATCTTGATGTCATGCTCGTCCAGCCAAGGTCCGGCCCATCCGTGACGACCGAAGATGAGGATGTAGATCACGCCGGCAACCACCGGCGAGACCGAGAACGGCAGGTCGATCAGCGAGACCAGCAGCGACTTTCCGCGAAACTCGAACTTGGTGATGGCCCAGGCTGCGGCGAGGCCGAAGACCAGGTTCAGCGGCACGGCAATGCCGGCGGCGAGCAGCGTCAGGCGAATCGCCGCGAGCGCGTCGGGATCGAGCAGCGCCTGCCTGTAGGTCTCCCAGCCATTGCGCAAGGCTTCGGCGAACACCGCGATCAGCGGCAGTAGCAGGAAGCCGAGCAGGTACAACAGCGCCACACCGATCAAGATGCGCTGGGTCCACGTTCCTTCGCTGATCGCCGAGTTCGGCCGCGCGAGTGGATTCTCGGAGTGAAACGCCGGCGCAAGGCCATGGCGCGCCGGTTGTGTCGTCGAATGGGTCATCGATCGAGTCCTCAGCGATTCCGGCCGCGACGGCTGCGGGTCCAGATATGCAGGCCGTTGATGATCAGCAGCAACACGAGCGAGAGCGTGAGCATCGCCACGGCGACCGCGCTCGCACCGGCGTAGTCGAACTCCTCGAGCTTGATGATGATCAGCAGTGGCGCGATCTCACTGATCATCGGCATGTTGCCGGCGATGAAGATGATCGAACCGTACTCCCCGGCGGCACGCGCGAACGCCAGCGTGAAACCGGTGATGATGCCGGGCAGGATGGTCGGCAGGATGACTCTGGTGATGGCCTGTAGCCGCGTGGCACCCAGCGACGCGGCGGCCTCTTCGAGTTCGCGCTCGGCTTCTTCGAGCAGAGGCTGCACGGTGCGAACGACGAAGGGCAGGCCGATGAACGTGCAGGCCACGATCACCCCCACAGGGGTGTAAGCGACCTTGATCCCGAGCGGTTCGAGGAACTGACCGATCCAGCCGTTAGCCGCATACAAGGCCGTCAGTGCGATGCCGGCGACTGCAGTCGGCAACGCGAACGGCAGATCGATGATCGCGTCGAAAAAGCGCTTTGCGAAGAAGCGGTACCGCACGAACACCCATGCGATCAAGGTCCCGAAGACGGCGTTGATCGAGGCGCCGATCAGCGCGGCACCGAAGCTGAGCTTGAGCGCGGCGAGTACGCGCGGCGCGCTGACCACATTCCAGAACCCGGACCAGCCGAGTTCCGCAGACTTGAAGAACACGCCGGCGAGCGGGATCAGCACGATCAGGCTCAGATACAGCACGGTGAAGCCGAGCGTGAGCCCCCTGCCCGGGATGATGGACTTGCCGCGGGGCGTGCGAATGCGCGCCGGCGTTCCGGTAGCGTCGTTCGAAGCCGTCATGAGTGCTTGTCTTGCTCAGAGAATGTAGGTCCGTGGTCGACCTTGACCGCTCCTGCGGCCGCGCCGTGACTTCCAACGGTCAGGTCGCCGAACGTCCCGGAATGCCATGACACTGCGCGAAGGGTCCGAGCGCCTCGACCGACGAGTGCCACTCATCCGAGCGTGGGCAGGGGTCGTGAGGAATTCCGATGCGGCGGCGCAAGCGCGTTGCGCCGCCGCTGACTGAGGTCACTGCTTGAGATAGATTTGGTCGAAGTGTCCGCCGTCGGCGAAGTGTTCCCGCTGGGCGCGGGTCCAGCCGCCGAATGCCTCGTCGATCGTGAACAGTTCGACGTCGACGAACTGGCTCGCATACTTGGCTTTGGCCGCCGCGCCGGTCGGGCGATAGTAGTGCTTGCCGGCGAGATCCTGTCCCTCCTCGGAGTACAGATACTGCAGGTAAGCCTCGGCGACGGCGCGAGTCTTCTTCTTGTCGACGACCTTGTCGACGACGGTCACGGTCGGTTCGGCGAGGATGCTCAGCGACGGAACCACGATCTCGAACTCGCCCTCGCCGAACTCCTTGAGCGCGAGGAAGGCCTCGTTCTCCCAGGACAGGAGCACGTCGCCGATCCCTCGCTGCACGAAGGTCGTCGTCGAACCGCGGGCGCCGGTGTCCAGAACGGGCACGTTCTTGAACAGTTTGCGCACGAAGTCCTTGGCCGCGGCTTCGCTGCCGTACTTGCGCTTGCCGTACTCCCAGGCGGCGAGATAGTTCCAGCGCGCACCTCCGGAGGTTTTCGGGTTCGGTGTGATCACCGCAACGCCCGGCCTGACGAGATCGTCCCAATCCTTGATGCCCTTTGGATTGCCCGCACGCACCAGGAACACGATCGTGCTCGTGTAAGGCGCCGAGTTCAGCGGCAGACGCTTCTGCCAGTCTTTCGGAATCAGCTTGCCGTTGTCGTGAAGGGCGTCCACATCGGCCGCCAGCGCCAGCGTGACGACGTCGGCCGCAAGGCCGTCGATGACCGCGCGCGCCTGCTTGCCGGAGCCGCCGTGCGACTGCGCGACGGTGACCACGTCGCCGGTCTTCGCTTTGTAGTACTTGGCGAAAGCGACGTTGAACTCCTTGTAAAACTCGCGCGTCGGATCGTAGGAAACGTTGAGCAACTCGTAATTCGCCGCCTGGGCGAAAAACGGCGCGGACAAAGCGGCGGCGACGATCAGGGATTTCAGTTTCATGTTTGCTGTCCAGGGGTTTTTCGTGCGATGAAATAACCAAACGCCAAAGTGCCGAGTGCGGATCAGAACGACAGTTGAAGGCGGGTGAACACCGACTTCTCGTCATCGCGATCCGGATCAGAGAAGTTGGAGAAGGACGTCCGATTGAAGTTGAGGACGGCCTTGACGTTGCCGTTGAGGATCCAGTTGAGTCCGATCGCCGCGTTTTGGATCGACTCGACGCCGCTGGCCTCGAACACGCCGATGTCGACTCCTTCATCGTCAGCCTGCAGCGCGCCGATGCGCGCGGTGATTTCGAATGCGCCCCAGCCGGGCTTTCCCACCCGGAAAGGCGTCTGCGGCTTTACGCCGCCGAAGCTCGCGGCCTCGCCGGTGAGCACGTAGCTCGCCACGAGTTGCCACGCTTCGTTGCTGATCTCCCCGCGATCGCTCGCGCTGGTCAGCTCTTGAGTCGAGACGATGTACTCCGCGAGCAGGCCGAACGGCCCGCGATACAGATAGCCTTGCGGCGAGAATCGGGTGGCGTCGCCGTCGTAGTTCGTGCCGGCGGCGTAGCTGATCCCGGTGCGACGGTCAGGGGTCGAGTAATTGCGCGGGCTCTCGGGAACACCGCGCTTGCTGCCGTGCGAGCCGGCGATGCCAAAGCCGATGCCGGGCGTCGGCTCGTAGAACAGCCGCGCCTCGACTTCCTTGCGCCCGTTGTTGTCGGTCGCACCGCCGTCCTCGCCGTCGCGCGTGCCGTTGTAGACGCCAACGACGTACTGCAGTTGGTTGCCGGCGAGCGCACCCTGCAGTTGCACGCCGATCTCGCGGTTCGGCGCGAGCTCCGTCGGCAGACCGCGTTCGATGAAGGCGATCGCCGAGGCGCTCTGCAGGCGCTCCAGGCCGACCGGTCCCTTGACTTTGCCGGCACGCAGCGTCACCGCCGGAGCGAACTTGAGGTCGATGTAGGCGTCGACGAAGGTCGCGTTATTGCCGGCAAACTCGGGCGTCAGGCGGTAGCCGACGAGGCTGCCGAGCGTGCCTTGGAAGGTCGGGCGCAGGCGGCGGAAGGTGAAGGTGTCGGCGGACTGCGGCACGCTGTCGCCGGTGAACCAGCGTCCGTCGAGCTGGATCAGTCCGTTGACGCGGAACTCATAGTCACCGGACTTGAGCGAGAACCCTTTGTCGGATGCGGCGGCGACGGTCGCGGTTGCGGCCTTTGCGGTGGCTTCCTCCTTTTCCAGTTCGAGCTTGCGCTCGAGGATGCGGATGCGTTGGTCGAGCTCCTGAGTCGTCGTGGCGGCCGCGGGAGTGGCCGCGGCAGCGAGCACAGTGCCGGCGAGCAGCGATAGGTGGAGCGCCCGTGCGTGGGCGATGGGGTGTTGCATGGCGGTGTATTCCCGGTGTCGTGAGGCGAGCTTCCGGTAGGCCGGTCAGCTCACGTGCTGTTCTGTGGGTCGTGCATGGCGCTCGGATTCGAGTCGCACTTTTTCGCGCCGCTCGATCTGTACGATGCGGCCTTGGTGTACGGTGATTTCGACGGCCCCGAATTCGAGTCCGGCCAGCGCCTGGGCGATCTGGTCGAGCACCGCGCTACGTGGGCCGCGTGGGGAGAGTGGCGCAGTGCTCATATCCGCGTTTAATAATCACTTGTGGGCTTTGCGGACATGTCTGATCACATACCGTGCCAATCCCAAGAAGTGCTCCTAAATGTCTGTTATTGATGCTTATATTCAACGATCATGACGATATCTTTAGGCGTGTTCGTCATTTAAGACGGAAAATACGTCATATATGAACACAACATCCGTCAAATATGACTGATGGACTGCCCCCTTCGTCCCTGGACGCGTTAAGACTCCATCTCTGGACCGAGGTCGGTCGGCACCTCGATCTCGTCGAGTCCTTGCCGGTCTTTGTCCGGGCCCTCGAACACCGCATGCCGGTCCGGTTTCTGCGCATCGACGAACTGGTGCCTGCCGGCGGTCTACTGACGCTCGCCGAGTGGTCGCGACACGCGGGTATGCGTGCGCGCCACGAGCTACAGCCACAGACCTTGCCGAGCTTGCAAGCGCTGGATGCCTGGGCCGGCCGCGGCCAACTCGCGGTCTGCGAGCCCGGCGGGCAATGGAGTCTGCCCTTCGCACTGATCGACGGATTCGAAGCGGGCGAGGCGGGGCTGGTCGGTGCGCTGCGCGCCGAGGGCCGACTCGTGGGGCTGGCGTTGGTGCGTGGTGGCGACCGCCCCTTCGATGCCGACGAGCAAGCGTTGTTCACGGCGCTGCTCGAGCCTCTGACGGCCGCGGTCGTCAACGACCGGCGCCTGCGCGAGATCCGTCGGCTCGGCGCTGCGGCGGAGGCGGACCGCCAGTCCTTGCTCACACGGTTGGGCCGCGACAGCGTCTTTGAGCACATCGTCGGCGCCGAGCGCGGACTACGGCACGTCATGGAGCGCGTGGATCAGGTCGCGCCGACCGACGCCTCCGTGCTGATCCTCGGGGAGACCGGGGCCGGCAAGGAGGTCATCGCGCGCGCCATCCACGAGCGATCGGCGCGTCGCGACGGCCCGTTCGTGCGTGTGAACTGCGGTGCGCTGCCCCCCGAGCTGATCGATTCGGAGCTGTTCGGTCACGAGAAGGGCAGCTTCACCGGGGCGCTGGCGGCGCGCCGCGGCTGGTTCGAGCGTGCCGACGGCGGCACCTTGTTTCTGGACGAAGTCGGCGAGCTGTCGCTTGCGGCACAGGTGCGTTTGCTGCGCGTGTTGCAGGACGGCGTGGTCCAGCGGGTCGGCGGCGAGAAGGACCTTGCCGTCGATGTGCGCGTGATCGCGGCGACCCACCGCGACCTGCCGTCGATGGTGCAGGAGCGCAGCTTCCGCGAAGATCTATGGTACCGGCTCGCGGTGTTTCCGCTGATTCTCCCGCCGCTGCGCGAGCGGCCGCAGGATATCCCCGCGCTGACCCAGCATTTCGTTCAACGCGCGGCCAAGCGCCTGGGCGTCACGGTGCCGCTGGTGCGACCAGCCGACATCGAGCGGCTCCAGGCCTATCGCTGGCCCGGCAATGTGCGCGAGTTCGCGGCAGTGATCGAGCGCGCCGTGATCCTCGGGCAGGGGACACGGCTGGAGGTGGATGCGGCGCTGGGTATCGATGCACCGCGGCAGGCGTCGCAAATGTCGCCGGCGGCGACTCGCGAGCGCGACAGCCCCTCTGCGGCCGCGTCGGTGGAGGGCACTGGCATCGAGGCCCTCGATACGGTCATCCAGCGCCACCTGCAGAAGGCGCTGCGCGCGACGCGCGGCCGCGTCGACGGCCCACACGGCGCGGCGCGCCTGCTCGGGGTCAACGCGAGCACCTTGCGCGCCAAGCTGCGCAAGCACCGCATCGACCCGCGCGCCTACCGGGGCTGATGACTCACCACTTCATCATCGGCAGCGGGTGTAGCGGATCGGTGCACAGCTGGCGCAGCGTGAGCTGCACCAGGCGCTTGTGGAAGCCGGCGTTGGGAAAGCGCGCGCGCACCTCGGCGACGAAGGCGCGCGGCAGGCCGAAGCGCACCATGCCGAGTGACACGTCGACCAGGTCGGCCTTGCGGAAGGCCTCGACCAGTTCGCCGCCGGGTGCATCCCAGCGCCGGAAACGGTGGTGCTGGTCGATGATCGCGTCGATCTCGTCGGCCCAGTCGCCCAGTCCTTCGGCTTGCAGCCACTCGCGGGCGAGGTCTGCGGACGGACGCAGATAGTCGATGGTGCCGTGGGTCCAGATCGCCAGATCGTGGAACACGGCGGCGATCACCAGCTTGCGCTGCGCGTCGGTGTCGGGGCGGGCGAGGGCGAAGCAGAAATTCAGCATCCGCAACAGGTGATTGCGGTAGGCCTCGTGATCGGCGCCGAGCGCGTCGCGCCAGCGCTCGAGCAAGGCATCGAGTTGCGGGAAGTCCTGGTGGATGTGCATGAACCGGCGTCCGAGGGCTGGCTGGCCGCCACAGCTTCGCCGATTTCGTAGTGGTGATCGCCACCCGGCCGAACGGCGCGGCCGCCGCGGCGCTGTCGAAATCAGCCGCGGGCGTTCGACCATCCAGTGTGCACGGCCGCGGGCGGCCGTGCGCGCTCACCTGCACTGGAGATCCGCGATGTCCTCTCTCGATCCGCCACCCGGCCATGCTCTGGGTTATGGTGCGGCGGCTGCCGACCCGGGGCGCCATTCGACGACGATGAAGCGCCTCCAGGATCGCAGGCGCCGACGTGCAAGCAAGGAGAAGACGATGAAGTACCTGTGTCTGGTGTACTGCGATGAGCGCAAGCTCGAAGGTTGGGACGACGCCGAGTGCATGGCCTGCGGGCAGGCGTTTCGGGACAGCGGCCATCTGGTCGCCGCCGAGGCGCTGCAGCCGGTGCATACGGCGACCACGGTGCGCGTGCGTGGCGGCAAGGTGTCGATCACCGACGGGCCGTTCGCCGAAACCAAGGAGCAGCTCGCCGGCTTCTACTTGCTGGATGCGAAGAACCTCGACGAAGCCCTGGAGATGGCGGCGAAGATTCCGCCGGCAACGGTCGGCAGCATCGAGGTGCGGCCCATTCGCGAGCTGATGCCCCGCGAGCTGCTGCCCAGGTAGCGCCATGTGGTCGCTGCGGTTCTGCCTGCCGCTCGGTGCTGTCGAAAACCGTCGCAGCCGATCGACTGAAGAACAGCGGCAGTCGTCGCCGCGAACACCGGAGTGCGAGATGAAGTACCTGTGCCTGGCCTACGAACAGGAATCGAAGCTGGCGGCGCTGTCACGCGAGCAGTGGGCGTCGCTGCGCGAGGAGACGCTGGCCTATGTCGAGGAGCTGCGTCGCGGCGGCCACCTGATCACGACCGAGCCGCTGCAGACGGTGCGCAGCGCGATGACCGTGCGGGTGCGCAACGGCCAGTTGTCGGCCACCGACGGGCCCTTCGCCGAAACCAAAGAACAGCTCGGCGGGTTCTTCATCGTCGAGGCGCGCGATCTCAACGAGGCGATTCAGCTTGCCGGGCGCTGGCCGTCGGCGCGCATCGGCAGCATCGAGGTGCGGCCGATCGCCCAGGGGCTGCCCCAGGAGGGACGCAATGAAGCGAACTGATGTGATCACCTGCGTCGTGTCCGCGGCCTGCGCGCTGCTGGCGGGCGTGCCGGCTGTCGCGGCGCCGGTCGTCTACGAACTCGATCCGCTGCACACTTTCCCGAGCATCGAGTTCCCGCACATGGACATCTCCATCTGGCGCGGCAAGTTCGACCGCAGCAAGGGCACGGTCGTGCTCGACCGCGCGGCGCGCAGCGGTCGCGTCGAGGTCGAGATCGACACGGCGAGCATCAACTTCGGGCTCGATGCGATGGACGAGAAGGCGCGCGGCGAGGAGTGGTTCGACGTGGCGCAGTATCCGTCGGCGACCTACGTCGGCGACTTGCGCTTCGACGGCGATACGCCGGTTGCGGTCGACGGCCAGTTCACGTTCCGCGGCAAGACCCTGCCGTTGACGCTGACGCTCAACAGCTTCAAGTGCATCGAGCATCCGTACTACAAGAAGGAAGTCTGCGGTGCGGATGCCTACGGCGAGCTCAACTGGGGCGCCTACGGCATGAAGTACAGCGAGTTCGGCCAGGGCGACGCCGGTCGCGTGACGCTGCGCATCCAGGTGGAGGCGATGCCCAAGTCCGATTGACGGTGCATTGTCGAAACGGCGTCGGCCGGTTCGACCATGGAGTGGAAGCCATCGCGCATTGCGACGGCAGTCGATTCAGGGAGCTTGAGCGATGTCCACGATGATCTTCGTCAACCTGCCGGTCGCCGATCTGAACAAGTCGAAGCGCTTCTTCGAGGCGCTGGGCTGGCATTTCAATCCGCAGTTCACCGACGACAGCGCGGCCTGCCTGGTGATCAGCGACACCGTACACGCGATGCTGCACACACATGCTTCGTTCCGCCGCTTCACGCCCAAGGCGATCTGCGATGCGCACACGACCAGCGAGGTGCTGATCGCCCTGTCCTGCGACAGTCGCGCCCAGGTCGACGAGCGGGTCGACAAGGCGGTGGCCGCCGGTGCGAAACTGTTCCGCGATCCGCAGGATCACGGTTTCATGTACGAGCGTGCGTTCCAGGACCTGGATGGGCACATCTGGGAGCTGATGTGGATGGCCCCTGCGGCCGTATAAAGTCATGAGCGACCCGCGCCTGCAGATGGATCCGGCGACGATGCCGTTCGACGGCAAGCGCATGTTCTGGGGCGGCTTCAAGCCGTTCCTCGAGTTGTGACGCCACCGCGGCAATGAAAGTGCCGCAGGCCATCGACACCCGCCGCATCGTCGACGCGGTTTACCACGACGAGTCGCGGCGGGTGCTGGCGACGCTGATCCGTCTGCTCGGCGATTTCGATCTGGCGGAAGAGGCCTTGCACGAGGCCTTCGCCGCCGCGGTCGAGCAATGGCGCGACGAGGGCGTACCGGCCAATCCGCGCGCCTGGCTGGTGTCGACGGGCCGCTTCAAGGCGATCGACGTCATCCGCCGGCGTGCGCGCTTCGATGCCTCGCTCAACCTGATTGCGGACGAGCTCTATGCCGAGGCTGACGAGGAGCGCGACGACGAGCACCTCGAAGACGATCGCCTGCGGCTGATGTTCACCTGCTGTCACCCGGCCTTGCCCGCGGATGCGCAGATCGCGCTGACGCTGCGCGAGGTCTGCGGGCTCACCACCGAAGAGATCGCACACGCGTTTCTCACCGCGCCGTCGACGCTCGCTCAGCGCATCGTGCGCGCCAAGAACAAGATCCGCGACGCGAAGATTCCCTACGAGGTGCCGGGTCGCGCCGAGCTGCCACAACGGCTCGAAGCCGTGTTGCGCGTGATCTACCTGGTGTTCAACGAGGGCTATTCGGCCTCGTCGGGCGATGCGCTGACGCGCCATGACCTGTCGGCGGAGGCGATCCGCCTGGGTCGCCTGCTGCTCGAACTGCTGCCGGACCCGGAGGTCATGGGCCTGCTCGCCCTGATGCTGCTGCAGGAGTCGCGGCGCAGCGCGCGCAGCACCGACGACGGAGACCTGATCCTGCTCGAAAACCAGGACCGCAGCCTGTGGAACCGCGAGCTGATCGCGCAGGGTCGGGCGCTGGTGGAGCGCGCGCTGTCGTCGCGGCGCTTCGGTCCGTACAGCCTGCAGGCGGCGATCGCCGCGGTGCATGCCGACGCGAGCACCGCCGCCGAGACCGACTGGAGCGAGATCGTCGGGCTCTACGAAGTGCTGTACCGGCTGGAGCCGTCGCCGGTGGTCGAACTCAACCTCGCGGTCGCCGTCGCGATGCGCGACGGGCCACAGGCCGGGCTTGCCCGGGTCGACGCGGTCCTCGAACGCGGCGAGCTGCGCGACTACCACCTGGCGCACGCCGCGCGCGCCGAGTTCTGCCGTCGGCTCGGCCTGCGCGCCGAGGCGCGAGCCAGCTACGAGCAGGCGCTGGCATTGGCGCGGCAGACGCCCGAGCGACGCTTCCTCGAGCGGCGCCTGGACGCGCTGCAATGACCTCGCAGGTCATCGCCGCGACGGCAAGCCGGCGCTAGGCTGCCCGGGTCCGATCACGGGAGTAACCCGATGCACGCGTTCGCCGAGCGTTTCGCCGATGCCTGGGCGCGGCCGACGCCGGCGCGGCTCGTTGCTCTGCTGCACGATGACATCGTGCTGCGCCAGCCGCATCTGCCGGCCATCCGCGGACGTGCGGCGGCGAGCAGTGCGATGTCGAAGCTACTGCGCTGCCTGCCCGAGCTGCACGGCGAAGTCGATCGAGCCAGCGGTGACGCGAACGCCGTGTTCATCGAATGGCGCATGAAGCCTTTGCGCGACACCACAACCGCGATCCACGCGGTGGACCGCTTCATCCTGCGCGACGGTCTTGCCGCAGAGCGCACGGTCTACTTCGATCAGCTCGCCATGCGGCGCAGCGTGCTGCGTCATCCGCGCCTGTGGTCGGGCTTCGTGCGCTACTGCCTGACGTGATCGTCGCGACGCTGGGCAGTGCTACAGGCTCGGGGCGACGGCCAAAAGGCCGAAGGCGATGACCTGCGCGATACCGACGCAGAAGCCCAGCGCGGCGCCGACGGCGATCAGCATCCACTCGTCTTCCTTGAACGCTGGGCGCAGCATGCTCTCGAACTCTGCCGGCGGCAGGGCTTCGAGCCGCTGCGCCAGCGTCTGGCTGATGTCCATCGCGTCCTTGGCGTAGCGGTCGACGGCGCGCACGGCCTGCGGCAAGCGCGCGACGATGCGGCTGACGGCGGCCTCCTTCATAGCGACGTAGCGCTTGGTGCCGATGGTCCATGCGATGAAGGGCCGGGCGATGCCGGACTGCTCGTCGATCGTGCGCTTGACGTGCTTGGCGATCATGCTGAACACGCGATCGGCAAACGGTCCCTTGAGCACCGATTCGATGATGTTCGAAGGCGTGACGATGCGGTCCGCGATCAGCCGCCCGTAGTCGCGGGAGATCTCTTTCTGCCGCTTGAAGAACAGTCCCTGTATCGTCAGCGGGCCGATGCGGCGCGGCTCGTGCGGGCGGAAGATCATCTCTAGCGCAAGGTAGTTCGTCGCCCAGCCGACGACCAGGCCGAACAGCGGCAATTGCCAGTCCGCCTTGTAAAACATCCAGCCGATCATCTGGAAGATGCCGAACAATAGGCCGAAGTAGAAGCCCGAGCGGCCGATGAACTTGAACTCCTCGCGGCCGGTTTCCTGGAAGACGGCGTTGATCAGCGCGGGCTCGCGCAGTAGGGTCGTCGTGACCATGTCCTTGAGGTCGAACACCGTATCGACCTGCTCACGCAGATCGTTCATGACTTGCGCGACGACTTCCGGCGCATCGTCCTGCACGCGCCGGATGATGAGGTTGCGAACCCGCAGCGGCAGTGTCTCCCACAGCGTGGGCTCGTACTCGCGCATGATCTCTTCCATGAGATCCTCGACCAGGTCGAGCAACGGCTTCTCGATCTCCGAAGCCACGCGTGCGGGATCTAGGCGATCGAAGATCTCGCGCTCGCTGATCAGTTGCGGCACCAGGGTGTCGCAGGCGATCGCCGCCATCTTGCCCGCCTTGCGCGGGATGATGCCCTGCCAGCCGAGATACGGCGGTATCCCAACGAAGTGCAGCGGATAGAACATCATCTTGATGGCGATGACGTTGGTCACGTAGCCGACCAGGCCGCTGGTGACCGGGATCGACAGATACAGCCAGAACTTGGCCTTGAAGTCGGCGATCGCCGCTGCCAGCAAGCTCATGCCGATGACGTCGTTCACGATGACTGGACCTCGCGAGGCGACGGTGCGCCGGCGCAGGCCTGCCAGAACGCCTGACCCAGACTCGACAGCCGCAGCACGCGCCGCTGATAGTGCACGCCGCTCAGCGGACCGGGCTTGGCCTGCTCGACGGCGGCCCGGATCGCCGGGTCGGCTTGGAGCATCTGATACTTGACTTCGAAAGCAGCATCCTCGGCGCCCGCCTCGACCAGTCCAAGCGCGCGCAGGCGTTCGATATAGCCGGGCAGATGCGAGGGGAGCTTGATTCCCGCCAGCTTGCCGAGCGTGCCGAGCGAGGACGCCAGTCGCTGCGTGGCCGGCCCCAGCCGTGGTCCGATTGCGGCGTGCAGCATCGGCACCGCGCCTTCCTTGGCCAAGGTTTGCAGGATGAGCATCTCGTCGGCGACGAGCTGGTTCAGCAGGGCATGGAATAGTTCATCGGCAGCCTGCTCCGGCGTCTGCGCCTGCGCGCGTTCGATCAGGCGCGCTGCTCGCGCGGGTAGGGCGGATGCCGCGCCGCGGTCCGTATCCGCGGTCTCCAGATGATCCAAGCGGTGTTTGAGCTCGGCAAGAATGCGCGCCTCGGCCCGTTCGATCTGGCGCTGTGCCAGGTGCGCGCCCGGCAGCGTTCGGACCATTCCTTTCACATGGCGGAGCAAGGCGCGGAAATCAAGGCCGGCGGCCGCGTGCTGATCATCTTGCATTGGCTGGTCAATCCCCCGGACTGTACTGGCCGGCGCATCAGAGTTCGCCTAACGCAGTGCCAAGCCCAACAAAACGGAAGCCTACCATCAATCGATGGCGAGATCGCAGCTCGCTCGCGCTCGCGCGGCGCCGCATGCACCGCTGTACACTGCGCACCCCGACACCGCGCCCGTAGCTCAATGGATAGAGCATCAGGCTTCGAACCTGAGGGTTGGGAGTTCGAGTCTCTCCGGGCGCGCCAGCGTCGATGCGGGGTCGGCACCGCTGTCTCCGCGGCAACGGCGCCGTGGTGCGCATCAAGACCGGGAGGTTCCGCGTCTGTCCGCATCGCGGCCCAAGGGCCGAGTGCGGTGGCTGACGTGGCCGCCGCGGTTCGGCCATGGTTAGCCTTTGATCCTGGGGCGCTGTGCTGTCCCTTGTGCGTTGCAGCAGGGTTGACAGGTCATTTTTGCTAATGGCGACGGCTGGGGCGGGGACTATCATTGAGGGTCCGTTTGCGAAGCGATTATGCGGGACGGTTGCGAGGGTGCCTCGCCACCGTCGGGAGGAGGTGGGATGAGAACCAGGACGAGGTCTGCGGGTGACCCCGCACGGGTCATGACGGTACTGCTGCTCGCTCTGGCCGCCGCCGGCTGCGGTGGCGGATCACCGACGGGCGATCCCGGTGCCAGCCCCAGTCCCAGCCCCAGCGCCAGTCCGAGTCCGAGCCCGAGTCCGAGCGCGAGTCCCAGCCCCAGTCCGTCCCCGACGCCGGGCGTGGGCGTGGGGCGCAGGTTTCTGATCACGCCCGGCGCGGATGCGACCACCGAGATGATCGCCGCGATGGTGCAGGCACTGCCTGGCGATGTCATCGAGTTCGGCTGCGGATACTTCGAGCTCAGTTCCGCGCTGCAGCTCACCAACACCGAAGACGTGACCATCCGCGGCTGCGGCCGCGACGAGACGGTGCTGTCGTTCAAGACCAGCACTACGCCCGAAGGCATCCTCGCGGTCAACGTGCATGGCCTTTGGATCGAGGACCTGACCGTGCTCGACACCGGCGGCAACGGCATCGAGCTGCGCGGTGTCGATCATGCGCGCATCCAGCGGGTGCGCACGATGTGGTCGTCGGGCGGCGGTCGCGAGAGTCCGAGCCCGATCACCGCCGACAATGCCTTTGCCAACGATGCGGCGCTGCTCAACGTGGCCTGCACCGATCCGCCTACGCTCAATCCGGATGCGCCGGAGAACCAGTTGCCGGGTCTGGACACGAGCTCGCCGGATTACACGGTGAGTCCCAAGTCGGGTCGCTACGGCATCTATCCGGTCGCGTCCGAGAACATCCTGATCGACGAGGCGGAGTCGATCGGTGCATCGGACGCTGGCATCTACGTTGGCCAGACTAACAACGCCATCATCCGTAACAGCCGCGCCGCCTACAACGTGTTCGGCTTCGAGATCGAGAACGTGCAGGGCGGCGAGTACGCCAACAATCTCGCCGAGTGCAACACCGGCGGTTTTCTGATCTACGACCTCGACGGCCTGCGCCAGTACGGTGACCGCTCGCGCATGTACGGCAACATCGCGCGCAACAACAACACTTACAACTTCACCTCGGGCGGCTTCGTCGGCAACGTGCCGCCGGGCAGCGGCATGATCACGCTGTCCTACGATCGCATCGACATCTTCGACAACCTGTTCGAGAACAACAACACCGCCGGCATCATCCACGTGAGCTACGAGCTGTTCCCGGAGGGTGCCGGGCGTCCGGTGGAAAGGCGCATCGACTGGTACAGCGAAGGGGTGCGCATCCGCAACAACCGCTTCGTCAACAATGGCAACGGTCTGCCGCGGCCGACGACCACGGATTTGATCAACGGCGACATCGCGCGCGTGCTGCCGGCACTGGTGGGGCTGAAGAATGCCGCCGCCTGCCTCAATCCGCTGAATCTCGCGACCTGCCTGTCTGCGGCCGCGGACGGTGGCATCGGTCTGCAGGCGCTGGGTTATCGCGGTGCGCACATCATCTGGGACGGCCTGCTCGACCGCTTTGATGCCGACTGCCCGTATCCGGTCGACGCCAACGGCGATCCGGTCCCGGAGGACGAGCGCGGCAAGCCGCAGCTCACCAACGATCATCCCAACCCGAGCTGCCACTACAACGCCTACAAATTCGATACCGACGCGCCTGGTGCGCCGCGCATCGTGCCGGACTGGTTCGCGTCCTGCATCGACGCCGACAACGACTTCAGCGGCGATAGCTTGAAGTTCGCGCGCTTCAACGGCACCAAGGGGCTGGAGGCCGTGATCGCCGCGGCGACCGCAAACCCCGCATCCGGCGGTGAGGCGCTGGTGCGGATCCTGGGCGGCCTTACGGCCACTGACCTCGCCAATTTCGCATCGAGCTTCGACACTGCAGCGCACGACTGCCCGACGGCATACGGGCGCAACCTCGATCCGCTGCCGCCAGTGGTGATCCCGCCATTCCAACGCAGCGGCGAGTTCGATCCGGCCCCCAGTGAGGCCGAAGTGCGCGACCTGTGCGAGGCGGCGGTGGCCGACGGCGCGGTGAACTTCGCGGCGGCCAAGGTCAATTGCCCGACCCTCGACCAGTATGCGCTGTTCGCCGATCCGCAAGACCCGACCAGCGCGCCGCGTGGGGGCGGCGTGCCGTTCGCGCTCAACACCCGGCTGTTCTCGGACTACGCGCTCAAGTATCGCGTCGCTTATCTGCCGCCCGGCACTCAGGCGGTCTATCGCGACGGTGCCACCGACGGGGCCAACGCGGCGATCAGCTTCCCGGTCGGCACCATCATCGCCAAGACCTTCGTCTTCGCCGACGAGAATGCCGGTACCGAAGTGCCGGTGGAGACGCGCCTTTTGATCAAGCGCCGCAATTCGCGCGGACTCGAACGCTGGGACGGCGTGCCCTACATCTGGACCACCGAGAACGGGCGCCGCGTGGCCAAGCTGGCGATGGGCGGTGGCAAACGCGAGGTCGCGTGGCACTACACCGACGTCGATTCCGGTGCGCTCTTTACCGGCAGCACGCCGGCGTACCAGATCCCGCACGCCAATCAGTGCCTGAGCTGCCACGCCAACGAGGATGCCGATACCGGCTCGGCGCCGATCGGGCCGAAGATCCGCAACCTCAATCGGCCGTACCGCTCGGAATCGAACCGTGTCACCGGGCAGGCCCTGCACGAGGTGGCCGGCCAGAACCAGATCGCCTACTGGTGCGCCAGCGGCCGGCTTGCCGGCTGCCCGGCGGACCTGGGCGTCGATCCGCAGACGCAGATCGCCACCGCACTCGAGCGCCTGCCGGTGTTCAACAAGCCGGGCGACGCCGGTGCCGCGCCCGGCAGCGCCGCCGACATCGAAGCGCGTGCGCGGGCTTATCTGGAAGTGAACTGTCAGTACTGTCACAACCCGCGCGGCTTTGCCGGCAGCACCGGGCTTTATCTCGACGTGTTCCGGCCGGTCAACGAGAGCTACGGCATCTGCAAGCGGCCGACGGCGACCGGCCGGGAAGGCAACGGCGGACGCACCTACGACATCCACCCGGGCAACGTCGGCGACTCGATCATGCCGTACCGCATCGGCCCCGAGGCAACGACGCCGGCGGCGCGCATGCCGCCGCTGGCGCGCAGCGTCGTCCACGCCGAGGGCCACGCGCTGATCGAGCAGTGGATTCGCGACGTCGTCGTCAAGGACGAGGCGAAGTATCCGGGCTCGACGAGCTGCACCGGCGATTAGGGCTGACTGATTGGGAAGTCGACCTCCGGCGGGCGTGCGCAGACGAGGTCGGCGAGCGCACGGCCGGAGCCGCAGGCAAGGGTCCAGCCGAGCGTGCCGTGGCCGGTGTCGAGGTAGAGGTTGCGGTAGCGCGTGCGCCCGATGCACGGCAGGTTCGACGGTGTCGACGGCCGCAGTCCGCACCAGTACTGCGCCTGCGTGGCATCGCCAGCACCCGGAAACAGCGCCTCGGTGCGTTGCAGCAGCAGGGCGCAGCGGCGCGGATCGAGCGTCGTGTCGACGCCGCCGAGTTCCGCCATGCCGGCGATGCGCAGACGCTCGCCCAGCCGCGAGAACACCAGGCGATGTTCGTCGTCGGTCAGTGACACGTTCCAGGCGCGGTCCGGATCGCGCACCGGCATCGTCAGCGAGTAGCCCTTGGCCGGCTGGATCGGCAGATGCAGTCCGATCTGGCGGGCAAGGGCAGTGCTGTGACTGCCGAGCGCGAGCACGTAGGCGTCTGCGCTGATCCGATGTTCGCCGTCCGCGCCAGTCAGCCGCACCGCCGCGATGTGCTCGCCCACTGGTTCGAGCGCCTCGATGCGCTGGCCGAGCAAAAAACGTACGCCGCGGCGGCGACAGTGCTCGGCGAGCTGCTGTGTGAACGCATGGGCATCGCCGGACTCGTCATCGGCGGTGTAGGTGGCGCCGACCAGGCGCGATGCGCTGCTACGCAGTGCCGGTTCGATGGTCAGTGCCGCGTCGACATCGAGGACCTCGCGCGCGCAGCCGAACTCGCGCATCAGCGCCGCGGCCTTTGCCGCCGCGCGCAGTTCACCGGCATCGGTGTAGATGTGCAGGATGCCGCGCGTGCGCTGTGCGTACTGCAGGCCGAGCTCGGCGCGCAGCGCCTGAAGCTGCGCGCGGCTGTACAGACCCAAGCGGACCAGATCGCGGATGTTGCGGCGCACCCGTTCCGGGCGACATTCGCCGAGAAACGCGAACAGCCAGCGCCACAGCGCGGGGTCCGCCGTCGGCGACCAGCGCAGCGGAGAGTCGCGATCGAGCAGCCAGGCCGGCAGCTTGCGTAGCGCGCGTGGCGTCGCCCAGGGCTCGGCATGGCTGACCGAGATCTGGCCACCGTTGGCAAAGCTGGTCTCGGCGGCGACCGTCTCGCGGCGGTCGATGACCGTGACCGTGCAGCCGGCCCGCTGCAGATACCAGGCGGCGGCGACGCCGACGACACCGGCGCCGAGCACGGCTACGTGCATCGGGCATTCCTCGATGGTGTTGGCTGGGACGGGGAGGGGCAGTGCATGCGGTGTGCAGTGTAACGACGCACGGGTGCCAACGAGGTGCGGGCGGCGTGCCACTGCACGCTGGTCCACAATCACGCCGACGTCCTGACCCTCGCTTACGGTCCGACGGATACTGCCCTAGCCCGGATCGCCCATCGCTGGGCGGCGGGCGAGCCAGTCGGGGATGTCGACGCCGGTGTCTGGGCTGCGCCATCCCCGCCACAGCAGGCCATCGAAGACAGGCTGGGACGAACGAGCGGCATGAGATGGGGCGTCGAACGCGCCGACGGTTCGGTCCCGGGTGCGGCAACGTTAACCGCGCGGAACCGCTGCGGCGAGGCCTTCTAGGGCAAGTCCTAGTTCCAGCTCTTCGAGCACTCGGCGCTTGAGTCGCTGGGTGCAGACATGACGCGTGTAGCGCAGAAGGTGCTTGTCCCGGATGGCCAACTGCAGCGCCAGCGCGTGCGCCCGCGGGAGGAGCTCGTGCGACGGCAGCACTTCGGCCACCACGCCCAGCCGTTGCGCTTCGGCCGCGTCGAGTTCGGCGCCGGTGAGCAGGAAATGCCGGCCGCGGTTGAGACCGAGCAATTCCAACCAGATCACTTGCACTCCATCGCCAGGGACGAGGCCGTTCTCGAAGTGTGGTGCATCCTTGAACAGCGCGGTCTGGCTGGCAAGTACGATATCTGCCATGACCGCGAGCTCGGAGTGGGCGCGCGCCGGACCGTTCACCGCGGCGATTATCGGGACGTCGATGTCGAGATACTGGGTGATCAGACGCTTGCCTTCCCAGAGGATGCGGTCCCACAGCCCCGCCGGCACGCCTTCCCGGGCCAACAGCCCCGCAGCTTCGGTGGCGTAGTCGATGAAGTGCGATCCGGTGCCGGTGAGGATCACCACCCGGTTGTCTCGGTCGGCAGCCACGGCAGCGAACAGCTCGGGCAACTCACGGTGCGGACCGCCGCCCCACCACAGAGGGCCGCCATCGCTGTGCAGACGGATTTGCAACACTCCCTCGGGGCTACGGTCCAGGACGGCGTGGCGCCAGCCGTTTCGATAATCGTCGAAGTGCATGCCGATCTACCTCAGAAAGTGGTTCAGGGAGCTCAGCGCCGCGTCTACGCGGATAGCGCCGTCGGCGAAGAGTCCCGTGATGTGACCGTGGGTGAGGAATAGCGCATCGAGGTCGCCGGCGGCGTCAAGGGCCGCCCGGTAGGGGGCTCGTTGCTCGAAAGGCGCGTCGTCGTCCAGCGTGGCGTGATACAGGAATACCGACGGGCCGGGACGGTCCATCGCGTTACGCGCCGATACATGCTGTTCACCAAAGAGATTGCCATGCGTCGTCATTTGGGTGGCGGGGCCGCTCGATCCGGCGCCGGTCGACCCGCGTGCAAGCTGGGCCCTCGCTTGGCTCGAAACACCTCGGCGAACAAGGTCTGGGGCCAGTCGTACGGGCTGATCGTCACGTCGCCCGTTGCGGGATGGCGTGAGATCATCCGGGTCGGCGGCGTGACCGAGCGACCGCGGTGGGGCGCCGCAGCCCGCCAGAAGCAGGACCAGTGCAAAGGCAAGGTTTCGCATCGACCGCGCCCTTCGAAGAGCGTCTGCGTTACGTGGCGGCACGCCGTCCGGACGCGGCGCTGCGTCCAGAATCGCCGTTCCCACGTTTGTTGCACACGCCTTGGAGAGTCTGCCATGTGGATCCCCCGACTGATCGCTGTCATCCTCAGTCTGTGCCTGGGCGCTTGCGCGAACCTCGACCCCCGTGCGCCGTCACCGGTGCCGCTGGCGGGTCCGATCGATCTGGAACGCTTCGCCGGAGATTGGTATCTGATCGCCCACATCCCCACCGATCGCGACCGCGAAGCTCACAACGCCATCGAGCGCTATCAGCCGCGGCCGGACGGCTCGGTCGCGATCGTTTACACAAACCGTTTGGGCGGTTTCGATGGTAGGCCCAAAAGAATGACGCCCACCGGTTTTCCGGTGGCCGGATCTGGAAACGCGCTCTGGGGAATTCGCTTTCAGATTCCAGGGACCCGCATTCCCTGGCCCTTTCTCTACGAGTACCGGATCGGCTGGCTGGAGCCGGATTACTCAGTGATGATCGTCGCGCGCTCGAAACTCGACTACCTCTGGCTGTTCGCCCGTGAGCCGCACATGGCTGACGAGCACTTGGAGCGCTACCGCCGAATCATGGCAGGATGGGGCTACGACACCACCCGTTTGTTGAGGGTGCCCCAGCGCTTGGATTAGCCGCTTCCATGTCGATCCGCTCTTCCCAGGCGTGGCTCAGAGCGCCTCTGCCGTCCGAGCGGGGGCAGGATGCCTCTGCGGGCCACCGCCGAGCGCGACTACCCGCCTCGTGTTCGCTCGTCTGGCGATCCGGACCTTGGAGCCGACCTGTTCTCACGGACACCTGATCTTTTGAGAGTGGATGAGCGTGAACCGCTCCGGCTTCTCGGAGGCTCCGAACCTAGAGAGGCTTGGAGCATGAGCAGCTACGCCCCTGAGGTGTGTGAGCGGGCGGTTCGGATGGTCCTGGACCACCCGGGCGAGCACAGTTACCGGTGGGCGGCGATCACGTCGATGGTCGGAAAGATCGGCGGCCCGCCGGAGACGCTGCGGACATGGGTCCGGCGGGTCGAGCGCGACAGCGGGCGGGCGATTGATCGCCCGCGCTCTGGCCATGTCCGCAGCGTTCAGGTCGCGCCCCGGACATCGGTTTGGCGCCGCTCGGCGTGCAGCTCGGCCTCGTGCTGCAGTACTGCGCGGCGCAACTGCATCAGGTTCTCGCGCAGCATGTCGGCGACCAGCTCGTCGGTGCGCGGGTCGCGCAGCACTTCGAGCACCACGCGAAACCCGGCACGGGTGACCGCGCGCACGATCTCGTCATAGAACGGCAGTCGCGCGAGAAGCCCGGCCTGTGGGTCCTCACGCAGCTTCTCGGCGATCATCGCCTCGATCTCACGCTCGTTTTCGAGTAAGGCGCGGGCGATGTTCTGCGAGTAATGGCCCTTGGACATCACTGCGGCGACCTCGCCGAGCACGCCGGCGGTGATCGGCGCCTTGATCGCCTCGACGATGGCGCTGCTGAAGCGGTTGACCAGCCGATAGAAGAACTCGTCGCCGAAGGCGCGATCGGCGGCGCGGCCAAAGCGCGACAGCAGCACGAGGATGCGCAGGATGCGGAACAGGCGAAAGCCGCGCAGCGCCGGCTCCGACAGCGGGATCATGCCGATGATCTCGTACCAGTTGCGCTGGACGTAGCGCCATTGCCAGCCGGCGCCGCGCCAGCGCCAGAGGAACTCGACGGCGAAGATCGCGCAGATCGCGATGTCGATGCGGATGATCCAGCGCGTCGTCTGTGCAGGCAGATCCCAGAACGTCTCCCAGCACAGCAGCGCGACCGAGACGATCGCCAGCAGCAGCATGATCCAGTCGATCATGCCGATGCGGTGTTCTTCGACGGCTTGCGGGGCGCTGTTCATGTGTGCGGCTCGGCATCGACCGGTCTGACGCCGTCGCGCTCGTGCACAGTGGTGGGCAGCACCGGCAGAAAACTCGGCGTCATCACATCCGGACCGCGATACGGCGCACTGCCGCCGCCGATGCCGAGCGCTGCGGTGGTCATGTTCACCAAAGGATATCCCGGTAGGTGAAGATCGCGAGTCGCAGAAGGTAGCAGAGCGAGCGCGCGGGCAGAACGTTGCCGGCGCCCCGTGCGTCCGACGCGCGCGGCACGGCGGGCAGCACGGTCGAACTCGATTCCCGTTGCCCGACCTTGGCTGATCCCACCCCGCCATTTGTGGTTCAATACGCGGCGCGGGAGGAGAGCCACAAGGAAAACCCGCCCACGCCAATCCAAGGCGTATCCATGGACGCATTGCTGCTCTCGCGCATCCAGTTCGGTTTCACCGTCGGCTTCCACATCCTGTTTCCGACGCTGACCATCGGCCTGGCCTGGTTCCTGGTCTTCTTCGAGGCGCGCTGGCGGCTGACGCAACGGGCGCACTGGCTCGAGCTGTACCGCTTCTGGGTCAAGATCTTCGCGCTGACCTTCGGCATGGGCGTGGTGTCCGGCTTGGTGCTGTCCTACCAGTTCGGCACCAATTTCTCGCGCTTTTCAGAGCTCGCCGGTCCGGTGTTGGGGCCGCTGCTGTCGGTCGAGGTACTGACCGCCTTCTTCGTCGAGGCCGGCTTTCTCGGCGTGATGCTGTTCGGCTGGGACAAGGTCGGCCCACGCCTGCATTTTCTGGCGACGCTGCTGGTCGCGATCGGCACCACCAACTCGGCGTTCTGGATTCTGTCGGCCAACAGCTTCATGCACACGCCGCAGGGCGCGGCCTTCGTCGACGGCGTGCTGATTCCCAAGGACTGGTGGGCGATCGTCTTCAACCCCTCGTTCCCGTACCGGCTGACGCACATGCTGCTGGCGTCGGCGATCACCACGGCGCTGGTCATCGCCGGCGGTTCGGCCTGGTGTCTGTCGCAGGGCCTGTACCGCGACGCCAGCCGCTCGGCGCTCAAGACCGCGATCGCGGTACTGGCCGTCGCCGCGCCGGCGCAGGTCGTCGTCGGCGACCTGCACGGCCTGAACGTGCGCGAGCACCAGCCGATGAAGGTCGCGGCAATGGAAGGCCTGTGGCAGACCACACGCGGCGCGCCGCTGGTCGCCTTCGCCTGGCCCGACCAGGACGCGCAGACCAATCGCTACGCGATCGAGATCCCCAAGCTGGCGAGCCTGATTCTCACGCACGATGCGGATGGCGAGGTGCTCGGCCTCAACGAAGTGCCGCGTGCCGAGCAGCCGCCGGTGCTGCCGGTGTTCTTCGGCTTTCGGCTGATGGTCGGCCTGGGCGTGATCTTCGTGCTGCTCGCCGCTTGCGGCGTGTGGACCTGGCTGCGCGGACGCCTCGACGCGGCAGCGCGCCTGCAGCAGGCCTTCATGCTGGCGACGCCGCTCGGCTTCGTCGCCACGTTGGCCGGCTGGATCGTCGCCGAAACCGGCCGCCAGCCGTACCTGGTGCACGGCATGATTCGCACCGCCGACGGCGTCTCGCCGATTCCGGCGGCCAGCGTTGCGATCTCGCTGACGCTGTTCGTGTTGGTCTATGGCCTTTTGTTCGCCGCCTATCTGTATTTCGTGCTCAAGCTGGTGCGCAAGGGACCGGCGTTGCCGGACAAGCATCTGGAAGCGATCCGCGGCGCACGCCCGGGTGAGCTCTTGATCGACGACGCCGACGCGCAAGGAGCCCGCTGATGGATCTCACGCTGATACTCGCCGGCATCATCGTCTTTGGCGTCGGTGCCTACGTCATTCTCGACGGCTTCGATCTGGGCGTCGGCATCCTGTTTCCGTTCATTCCCGATGATGCGATGCGCGACACCGCGATCAACAGCATCGCCCCGGTCTGGGACGGCAACGAGACCTGGCTGATTCTCGGCGGCGCGGTGCTGTTCGCGGCGTTTCCGGTGGTCTACGCGGTGGCGCTGTCGGCGTTCTACATTCCGATCATGCTGCTGCTATTCGCGCTGATCTTCCGCGGCGTGGCCTTCGAGTTCCGCTTCAAGGCCAAGCGCAGCAAACACTGGTGGTCGCGCGCGTTTACCGGTGGTTCGACGCTCGCGGCCTTTGCGCAGGGCCTTTTGCTCGGCGGCGTGCTCGAAGGCGTGACCACCGGCCCCGGGCCGGCCGGTTCCGGGATCGCGCTCGAGTTCGCCGGCGGCAGCTTCGACTGGCTGACGCCGTTCTCGGTGATCACAGGTCTGGGCGTCGTCGGCGGCTATGCGCTGCTCGGCGCCACCTGGCTCAACATGAAGACCGAGGACGGCCTGCGCGACTGGTCGCGCGCCGCGGCGCGGCGCGCACTGTTCGTGTCACTGTTCGCGCTGGCCGTGGTCAGCCTCTACACCCCCCTGAAGTTCGACTACATCGCCGAGCGCTGGTTTGCCGACATGCACTGGCTGAGCCTGTCGCCGGTGCCGCTGGCCACAGTGGTCGTCGCCTTCTCGCTGTATCGCGAACTCAAGGCGGGGTCGCACTATCCGCCGTTCTTCTACGCGATCGCACTGTTCATGCTCGGCTACTTGGGCATCGGCATCAGCCTGTGGCCGCACATCCTGCCGCCGGCGCTCACGGTGTGGAACAGCGCATCGCCGCCGCAGAGTCAGAAGTTCGTGCTGATCGCGCTCGCGATCACGCTGCCGATGGTGCTGATCTACACCGTCTACGCCTACTGGGTGTTCCGTGGAAAAGTCGAGGCCGGCGCCGGCTACACCAGCCACTGAAGCCGCCGCCGGATGGCGGCGGCTGGCGTGGTTCGTCGGCCTGTGGGCCGCCGGCGTCGCCGTGTTCGGCCTGCTGAGCTACGGTCTGCGCGCGCTGCTGTTCTGAATCAGGTCTGCGTCAGGGCTGCTTGTCGTGAAGACGCGCCTTGATCGGGTTCAGCACTTCGAGGCTGTGCACCGGCTCGGGCTTGCGCTCCGGCGGACCGTAGATCGACAGTTCCACCAGATCGCGTAGCAGGCGGCCAAAGCCGCTGCGCGCGTCGGCGGCCTCGCAGTCGCCGATGCACGGCAGGCGCTCGCGGTGTGCACCGATCGCATCGAGCGGATCGCGCTGGCCTTCGACGATGATCGGGTCGAGTTCGTGCTCCGGCTCCGTCACCGTCTGCGCCGTTGCGAGTCGGGCGAACGCAACGCAGCCGAGCGCGATGAGCAGCGCGCGACACAGGTACGCAATCGGTGCCGACATGGCGGTCACGCTCAGCGCCGTGCCGCGGGCTGGTAAGGGCATCATGACGAACAGCTCACGGTGATGTGCCGCGCGTCCGGCGGCGGCACCGCCGCGAACTCGGCGCGCCGCGGCACGTCGAAGGGCTTGCGCAGTGCAGCGAGCAGTTGCTCGAGCTCGGTGGTGTTGCCGCGCTCGCAGTCCTCGATCACGCGCTGTGCCAGATGATTGCGAAGCACCACTTGCGGATTGACGCGGTTCATCTGTGCGGCGCGCACGTCGTCGGCCATCGCCTCGGCGTGCAGGCGCGCACGGTAGTCGTGCAGCCACGCGCGCAGCGCATCGAGATCGAGAATGTGATCGGCGAGCGCCGCCGGCACGGCGTCGTCGTCGCGACGCACCTTGGCGAGTCCGCGGAAGCTCAGCGTGAAATCGCTGCGGCCGCGATGCAGCAGCGTGAGGAAGCGGTTCATCAGCGCCTCGTCGCCGTCGCGCACCTCGTTCAGGCCGAACTTGGCGCGCCAGCGCGCCGTCATCGCCCGCGTGTAGGTCTGTGGATAGCGATCGACGATGGCCTGGCCGATCTCCGCCGCCCGTTCGGCCGGCTCGCCGAGCAGCGGCACCAAGGCCTGCACCAGGCGCGCGCAGTTCCAGTGCCCGATGCGCGGCTGGTTGTCGTAGGCGTAGCGGCCGCCCTCGTCGGAGTGATTGCAGATGTGATGGGCATCGAAGCCGTCGATGAAGCCGTAGGGACCGAAGTCCAGGGTGACGCCGACGGCGGACATGTTGTCGGTGTTCATCACACCGTGACAAAAGCCCACGGATTGCCATGCGGCGATCAGTTCCGCGGTGCGGTCGACGAGCCGTTCGAGCCAGCGCGCGTGGCGATCCGGCGCAGCGGACAGATCGGGAAAATGTTCGTCGATCACATGATCGGCGAGCACGCGGATCCGCTCGAACTGACCGCGGTCGTAGAACACTTCGAAGCTGCCGAAGCGCACGTGGCTCGGCGCGACGCGGCAAATCACCGCTGCGCGCTCGAGGGTCTCGCGCTGCACCGGATCGTCGGCGGCGATCAGGCACAGCGCGCGCGTCGTCGCAATGCCCAGATGATGCAAGGCCTCGCCGGCGAGGTATTCGCGTACCGAGGAGCGCAGCACCGCGCGACCGTCGGCGAAGCGCGAATACGGCGTCCGTCCGGCGCCCTTGAGTTGCAGGTCCCAGCTCTGGCCGCGCGCATTGCGCACCTGCGCGAGCAGGATGGCGCGGCCGTCGCCGAGCTGCGGCACCCAGACGCCGAACTGGTGGCCGGCGTAGAGCATGGCCAGCGGCTCGGCGCCGGGCAGCGGTGCGTTGCCGGCGAACACCTGCGTGAACGCCGCTTGATCGAACGCTGCAGGATCGAGATCGAGCAGTGCCGCCACGTCGGCGTTCGCGTGCAGCAGACGCGGATTCGTCAGCGGCGTCGGCATCACCCGCGAGAAATACGCCTCGCCCAGTCGCGCGAAGCGGTTGTCTATCCGCAGCGCGTCGAGGCGGCGATGGGTCGGGGTGATGCGGTCGTCGGCCTGCGCCATGAAGCGTTCCGTCGGATGAGTGTGGCTACACTGCGAGCATGTGCGATACACAGGTTTTGATCGCCGACGGTGCGGTCTGGTTCGCGAAGAACTCGGATCGCGAGCCGTCCGAACCGCAGTCCGTCGTGCGCTACGCTGCGGTCCGCGGCGATGCCACGCCCAGGCTCAAGGTCACGCACATCGAGATCGACCAGGTGCCGCAGCGGCACGCGACCATCCTCTCACAGCCGGCCTGGTGCTGGGGTGCCGAGATGGGCATCAACGACGCCGGCGTCGCCATCGGCAACGAGGCGATCTTCTCCAAGCGGGCAACGCTGCAGCCCGGTCTGCTCGGCATGGATCTGGTGCGCCTGGGCCTCGAACGCGCGGCGAATGCCCGCGATGCGCTGCAGGTCATGACCACGTTGCTCGAACGCCACGGCCAGGGAGGGCCGGCCGGCTACAAGGATCGTGGCTTCTGTTACGACAGCAGCTTCATCGTCGCCGACGCCGGCGAGGCCTGGATACTCGAAACCGCCGGCCGCGACTGGGCTGCGCGGCGCATCGAGAGCCGCGGGGCGATTTCCAATGCGCTGACGATTCGACGCGACTACGAACAGGCTTCGACCGCCGTCAGTGCCGCAAGGCTCGATTTCGCGCAGCGCTTCGACACACGACTGATGCCGGCCTTCGCATGCGCGGACGCAAGACGCCGGCGCGCGCTGGCCGGCCTGGATGCTTCCAAGTTGCCGGCGTTCTCGCGCATGGCCGCGCAACTGCGCATGCATGCGCGCGACAACGAGAATCCCGCCGACGGCAGCAATGCCGACCTGTGCATGCACGCCGCCGGCTTCATCCGCCGTCACCAGACCACCGGCTCGATGATCGCGCGGCTGGCGCCCGACGGCGCGGATGCCCTGTTCACCGGCACCTCGGCGCCGTGTCTGTCGATCTTCCGGCCAGCGCGCTTCGACGGGGATTGGACCGTGCTGACCCGTGAGGCGGAGCGCATCCACGCACCGCTGTGGCGCCGCCACGAATGGCTGCACCGCTGGGCGCTCGCCGATCCCGGCCTGCGCGAACGCCTGCGCACGACCCGCGACGTCATCGAGCCGCAGATCTTCGCGCTGATCGCCCTCGGTGACGTGCAGGGCGCACGACGCGCCGATCGTCTCGCCGCGTCCTGGCACAAGGTGCTGTGGGAATCCTTGTCCGGCCTGGAGCCACCGCGTCTTGGCCGCTTCTGGCGACGTGTCGCCGCCGGCGATGGCATCGATCCGACGCGGGCTTGAACGCATTCGCACCATCGGTTGCCGGCCCGAGAGCGGGAAAGATCCACACACGCTCAGTTCAGCAGCGCGCGCACGCTCGCGACCAAATGGCGTAACACCGGCGCCGGCACGCTGCCGTCTGCGCTGCCGTTGAGCCGCGACCATTCGGGGTGCGCACGGCAGCGCAGCACCGCCTGGCGCAGAGCCTCGCTCGGCCAACCCTGCGGCGTGTCGGTATGCACGCGATCCTGGCTGGCGTGGCCGCGGCGCAGCAGCGCACGCAGCAGCAGGCACTGGCGCGCGGCAAGCAAGGCCAGCGTCGGCTCTTCGAGCGCGATCCGCTGTTCGCCGCGCAGGCGATCGAGCCACGGCTGGCCGAAGCTGCGCAGCGCGCTCCAGCCGGCGCCGATGCCGGCGCCGAGCAGCGCCGCCGCGCCCAGGCTCATGCCGCCGACCGCGGCGTCGACGGCCAGACCGGCGGCGCCGCCGGCCGCCGCCGCCGAGCCGGTGCGAATGCCAAAGTGCCGCAGGGTCTGCGGATCGAAGGCGTCGAGCTGCCAGCGCCCCTGCTGCAGCGGCAGCGCCGGCGGGATGTAGGCATCGAGTTCGAAGCGGAACAGGCCGAGCAGGGTGTCGACGCAGCGTTGCTCGGCACCGCGGATCGCATCGCGCAACTGTTCGTGCAAGGACTCGCTGTCGGCATCGAGCGCGCCATGGCGGCGCGCGCCGGCGGCGTCCACCAGCAGCTCGGCGACGGCGCGGCAGGCGGCGTCGATCAGGGCCTCGCGCTCGCGCTCGCGGCTGGCCTGCAGGCGCTCAAAATCCGCGCGCCGGTCTTCGAGCAGGCTCGCGAGCCGTTCGAACACGCTGCGCTCGGCCCGCGCGTCGTAGACTACGGTGTCGAACTCGGCGAGTACGTGCAGGCCGAGGCGCGCGAGCTGCGCGCGCCAGGTGCCGGCATCGGCCTCGCCGCTGGCGACGAAGTTGAGCACCGGCAGCAGCGGCTTGCCGCAGGCCGCGAGCAGGCGCAGCTCCTCGCGATGCTTGGCGCGCACCGGCTCGCGTGCGTCGACGACGTAGAGCGCGGCGTCGCTACGCAGCATCTGGCGCAGCACCTTGGCCTCCTGCTCGTAGCGGCCGTTGCCGTGATCGCCGGCGAGGAAGACTTCGACCGCAGCGACCGGATCGGCGGCATCGGCATGCTGCTCCGCGAGCAGTGCGGATACGCCCATCGCGTCCTCGAGCCCGGGCGTGTCATAGAGCGCGACCACCGGCTCGCCGTCGGCGAGCAGCAGCACGCCGCGCACGTCGCGGGTCGTCGCCGGCCGGTCCGAGACTTCGCCGAAGCGCGTGTCGCGCGACAGCGTGCGCAGCAGCGAGGTCTTGCCGGTGTTGGTGTGACCGACGACCGCGATCTCGATGGTCTTTGCGCCGTTCATGCGTGCAGGATGGCGACGCCGCAGCGCTGCGCAAGCTGGCGCCAGTCGTCGATGCGCTGGGCAAACGCGGCTTCGCCGCGGGCGCGCAGGCGGTCGAGGCCGTCGAGCAGTAGCGTCGTCGGCGCGCGCGCGGCGCTGGCCAGTTCGGCAACGAAGCGTTCGATGCCGCGATCGGGGGTCAGCGTCGCGCGCACGCAAATGGCGAGGGCATCGACCGTGTCATCCCGCAACTGATGCAGCACGGCGGCACGCGAGGTCGCGTCGTCGACGCTGCCGAGCCAGACCCAGTCGACGCCGGGCAAGACCGGCGATGCCTCCCCGGCGTCGCCCTCCAGGCTCAGGCCGTGGACGCGGCCCTGCAGCACGGCTGGTGGCGCTGCGCGCGCCGCGGTGGGTACCGGCGCCGGCGGCGCCGGATCGACGGTGCCGAGCTCGGCATGATCGGGCAGCAGCCGCGCACGCAGGCGGGCGAAGCCGGGGCGGCTGAGATCGCCTGCCAGCGCGCGCTGGCTGCGCCACAGCATGAACAGGCTCGCCGCCAGCGCGAGCGCGCGCGGCAGCACGCCGTAGACCACGCTCGCGGCGAGCAGCCACAGCGACCAGCCCTGGCGCGCCGCATTGGCTTCGGTCACCGGCAGCGTTTCGGCGCCGGCGATACCGAACAGCGCCGGGCAGATCGAGAACACGCGCGCCCAGGTCGTGAGCGCGGCATCGTCGAGCAGTGTGGTTTCCCAGGACAGCGCGTACGCGCGCACGCTCAGCAGCAGCGCGAGTGCCAGTGCGGCACCGACGGCGAAAGCGAGCCAGGCCGCATGCACGACGGCGGCGGCATACCAGCGGCCGAGACCGCCGTCGCTCAGCGTGCGCAGTAGCGAGGCCGTGTCGGCATCGCCGCCGCCGGCGATGCGGCGCGCATAGGCGAGTGACAGCCGGTCCAGCAGCGCGCCGAGGCCGGGGGGCATCCGATCACTCAGCGGCTGCAGCACCAGCCACAGCAGCAGGGTCAAGAGATTGAAGCTGACGACCACCAGCAACACCAGCGGCAGACTCGCCGGCGTCGAAGCGCTGAGCGCCGAGGATGCGGCTGCCGCACCGGCAAGGCCGGCGACGACCACGCACAGCCCTGCGAGCACGCGCGCTGCGCGCAGTAGCCGGCGGATCAGGGCGAGACGCGCGTCGCTACCGGGCAGGGCACGCGCGCGCTCGACGATGCGCGCGGCGAGATCACCGCCGGCGCGGATTCCAGCAGCGTCCGCCTCGCTGCAGTCCTGCGGGTGGCCCGCAGCCTCTTCGCGGCGGCGGACCCATTCGGCGAGCAGCCGGTCGGCGAGGCGGATGGCAGGCATGCGATCTTGTAGCCGAATTCGCGCGTGCGCAAAAGCACGTCCGGCGCCTTACCCGGTGTGCACCCAGCGTAACCGCAGCCGCGCGCGCCGCTGCCTAGCGCAGCGGCGTTCGACGCACCAGCGATCGACGCATCAAGTTCCGGTGCGGCAGGGGCGTCGTACGCGCCAAGCGGCGAGGCCGAGGAACAGCAGCAGCAGCGATGCCGGCAGCGCACCGCCGAAGCGGCCGCGATCGGGCTCGCCGGGGCCGCCGCCGCTGCCGCCGGTGGACCCGCCGCCGTCGCCACCCTCGGTGGTGCAGACGTTGCCGACCACGGTGTAGTTCCGGGCCGCCGCGCCGCTGTCGGTGGTCAGACCGATGCCGTTGACCGGCGTGGTCTGGCGGATGCTCGCGGCGATGCTGCCGAGCACGGTGCCGGTGTCGATGCCAAGGGCTGATTTGTCGAGCACCAGGCGGATGGTGCCGTCGGCGTCGAAGGTGCTGGCGGCGTCGAGCTCGCCGAGCGTCGTGAAGGTGCCGACGCCGCCGACCGCGGGCACCGGAATCTGGCCGCGCGTACCGTAGATGAAGCGAACGCCGGTGGTGGTGTTGTCCATCGCCACGAAATAGGCGTTCGGATCGTCGGGCAGGCTGAAGTAGGCGTACCAGCGGTGCAGCGGTGGCACAAAGGCCAGGCTCGCGACCTTGATCGTGAATACCAGCTTGCCCGGCATCTCCGCCGGTTCGGCGATCCACAACTGGCGCAGATCGTCCTGGCCGGAGGGCAGGCCGACGTTGCCGGTGACGCCGGGCGGGCTGGTGAACTGGGTTAGGCCCGGCAGCTCGCAGCTCTTCTCCGTCGACGGCGGCGGTGTGCCCGGTTCGAGCCGTGTGGTGAAGGCGCGGCCGTACATCGGTCGTTTGAGCAGGTCCGGCACCAGCGGCAGCTCCGGCTGGTCCGGCGGCTCCGGCAGGACGTCCGCGGCCGAGGGCGCGGCGTCGAGGGTGAACAGCGCGCCGTCGGCATAGGCGCGGATGTTGTGGATCGGCTCGCCCGGTTCGGGGAAGCCGAGCTGTGCGTAGGGCACGAAGAAGCTCAGCACGTTGCCGTCGAGCGACGCGCGCTGGGCCACCGCGGTGTTGCCGGCGCCGCCCTCGGGAATCTCGACGCCGTCGCTGCTGGCGACCACCGTCGTCGACACCGGCAGGCCGGCCACGTTGGCGCTGACGCGGTAGGCCACGCGCGAGGTGGGCGGCGCGCCGAGCGTGAGGCGGTACTGGATGCCGGGTAGATCGTCGAGCGCGCCTTCCTGCATGGTCAGGCGCCGGATGTCGGCGCCCGGATCGCTGACGAAGGTCTCGGTGTCGCCGTCGAGTACGACCCATTCCTGCGCCAGCGGCGGCAGACCCTCACGCGGCGTGTCGAGCGCGTCGAGGACCGCGGGCAGGTCGAGCAGGCCGGCGCCGTAGGCGAAATGCGTGGTGCTGCCGGGCAGCTTGGGATCGGGCTCGTAGTCGCTGCCGATCTTGCGCGCATTGCGCTTGATCGCTTCCTCGATCTGCGCCGGCGTGAGGTCGGGATGGGCCTGCGCGATCAGGCCGACGGCACCGGTGACGTGCGGCGCCGCCATCGAGGTGCCGGAAATCGTGCCGTACCACGGCAGCCAAGTGCCCTCGATCGGTCCTTCGCTGCCGCCGAGGCAGATCGCCTGGCTGGGTAGAACCTGCGCGCAGGTCGAGGTGATCAGGTCGCCGGGCGCCGAGACGTCGGGATAGTTCTCGGGGGCACCCTTGAGCGCGCGGCTGGAGAAGCCCGACAGCGCGCCGTCGCGTCTGCCGGTACCGGCGTCGTCGTAGCTGGCGACACAGATCACGCCCGGGGTCGGGTCCTTACAGTAGGACGAGGTGTTGTCGACGCTGCCGTCACCGCCGTCGTTGCCGGCGGCGAACACCATGACCACGCCGCGATCGACGATCTCTTTGATCAGGCACGAGGCAGTCGAGCCGGGATCGTACTGCGAGCCGGCGGCATCGCCGTAGGAATTGTTCACCGCGCGCAAGGGGGGATCGAAGCGGTCGAGGTTGTCGAGCAGGTGGCGGTAGGCGCTGGTCACGTCGAGGACCAGGATCGCCGCGCCGTTGGCCCAATGGATGATGCGGGCGCCGGGCGCGACGCCGGCATAGGTGCCACGGATGTTCGGCGCGGCCTCGGCCACGGGGTAGAGCCCGTCGGAGGCCGCGCCGCTGCCGGCCACCGTGCCGGTCACGTGGGTGCCGTGGCCGCCGACCTGGCTTTCGCTGTCGAGCGGTCCGATGTCCACGTACAAGGGGTCGGTGGCCAGACCCGGCACCAGCAGCTTGAAGTTGTGCAGCAGGTTGTCGGCAAAGTCCGGATGCGGACCGAACAGGCCGCTGTCGATGATGCCCAGCGAGACGCCCGCGCCGGTGAGGATGCGACCCTGGGCATCGTAATACGGCCCGCCCGCGACCGGCTCCTGAGCGACGCGCACGCGCGTCGCCCACACCCCGGTGCTGCCGAAATAGCGCAGCGGCTGGTTGTATTCGATGCGTGCGACCAGCGGCTCGTTGAGCAGCGCGGTGAACGCGGCCACCGGCCCGGTGACGAACACGGACGAGACATAGCGGCGAAAGTCGTGCGTCGGCGTCAGCCCGAGCCGCTGTAGCAGATGATCCTGCTGTTTGCGCGTGCCGCCTGCAAAGCGCACGAAGGCGCCATAGATCGCGTTCTGGGCGAGATTGGCGAGGTCGATCGCGACCTCAGTGTCCATCTGGCCGATGTCGCCGGCGGTTTGCTCGCAGGCATCGCCGCCGCCGCCGTCTTCGGGATTGGCGATCAGGGCGATGCTCAGCGTGCTGGTCGAGCCGGTGACCAGGAACGGAATCGCCTCGATGCGCAACGGCGTCGGCAGATCGGCGAGGCGCAGACGCACGCGCTCGCCCGGATCGGACGAGGCCGATGCGCCGAGCAGCGCGCCGCTGGCCTCGTCACGCACGTACAGATCGAGATCGTCGCCAGCATTGCTCCATTCCAGACCGATGACGACCTCGGCTCTGGGGTGCGCGGCGCGGTAGGCGTCGTCCAGGGCGATGCCCAGGCTGAAGGTGTCGCAGCTCACCCCATCGCCGGTGCAGACCGGATCGAGCACGAGGCCCGTGGGATTCGACACCAGATAAGGTCCGCCCTCGGCGACCAAGGCCGGGTTGGAGCTGCTCAGTTCGCCGCCGTCGGGTGAAAACGCCGCTACCGTCAGCGGCAGCCACAGCAGGCCTGCCAACGGCAGGCTCGATCGCGGATTGCCCATCGTCCTCGTCTTGATGTCCGGTGATGAACGTTCATCGGTTTGGGTGGCGCCGCGCGGCGAGTCGCAAAGCCGTCGCCGCGTCGGCAGGCCGCAGTGTGCGGCGCCCGGCACCGTGCGGCAAGAAGAAAATCCCTGTGCGTGCAGGAAATTGCTTACACGGCGCCAGCCGTCAGAGTCGGTGACGCATGCACGTCCTGTGCATGTCTTCCGTCGCCAAGTCCGGTACACGCCCACCCTGGCTGGCCCGAGAGCCTGAAAAGTGTGCGGGCGCTTAAGCCAGCAACTGGCGCACCACACGCTCGCAGTCGGCACGGTCCATGTAGCGCGGCACGGCATAGGTCCAGCGCGCTTCGCGGATCGCGGAGTCGACGACGGCCGGGATGTCGTCGGCCTTGAGCTTGTCCACCTTGGCCGGGATCTTGAACGCGGCATTGAGGCTGCGGATGTGACCGATGAAGGCGTCCGCGAGCCGGTCCGCGCTTTCGCCACCTCGCTTCAGCCCGGCGGCTTCGGCCAGCTCGGCGAGGCGTTGGGTGCACGCGGGCTTGGAATACTCGAGCACATAGGGCAGGACGATGGCGTTGGCCAGGCCATGCGGCACGTGGTAGAGCGCGCCGAGCTTGTGCGAGATCGCGTGCACGTAACCGACGCCGGCCTTGGTGAAGGCGACGCCGGCCTTGTAGGAGGCCAGCGCCATGTTCTGGCGCGCCTGCAGGTCGCTGCCGTCGGCCATGACCTTGGGCAGGTTGTGCATGATCAGGCGCGTGGCTTCGAGCGCATCGGCATCGGTCTCGGGTGTCGCGTTGCGCGAAATGTAGGCCTCGACCGCGTGCGTCAGCGCGTCCATGCCGGTGGCGGCGGTGATCGCCGGCGGCAGCCCGGTCATCAACGCGCCGTCGAGCGCCGCGCCGACCGGCACCAGCTTGGGATCCATGATCGCGAACTTGCGCGCGCTGGCCGGATCCGAGACGACGGCGGCGATGGTCACTTCCGAGCCGGTCCCGGCGGTGGTCGGCACCACGTACAGCGGCATCGGCTTGAAGAGGATGCGCATCAGCCCCGCCATCCACGCGATCTTGTGCGGATTGGTCGCGCGCGCGGCGATGACCTTGGCCGCGTCCATCGACGAGCCGCCGCCGATCGCGAGGATCGCCGTGCACCGTTCGCGCTTGAGCAGGGCCAGCCCGGTTTCGATCTGCTCGATGGTCGGGTCGGGCTGCACGCCGTCGTAGAGCACGGTGTGCACGCCGAGGGCCTTGAGTTTGTCCAGCATCGGCTGCAGCAGGCCGATCTTGACCAGCATCGCGTCGCTGACCACCAGCAGCCGCTGCACGCCGGCGCGGGCGATGGCCTCGCACAACTGCAGCGAGGAACCGGGGCCGCTGTACAGCTCGGGCTGACGGAAGTTGAGGATCTTGGTCGCCAGTTTCAGCACGAGCATGAACAGGCGGTAGAAGAACACCTGGATCTTGAACGGAATCATGGCGGTCTGTCGGTCCAGTGGCGGGTGTGGGCGCGCATCATGACCGATCCTGCCGGTACTTGGTGTAACCCTGGCAGCGGCGACGGCTCACGCCGCGCCATGCAGTAGACTGCGCCGCGTTGTCGTCGACGGATATCCGAGCTTGGCCAGGCTGCGCCTGATCATCTGCGAATGCTGCGATGCGGTCTACGCACGCCGGGACCTCGCGCCCGGGCAGACCGCGCATTGCCGTCGCTGCGGCGCCGAGTTGTACCGCAACCGCCGCGTGGATCTGGACGCGATGCTGGCGATCGCCCTCGGCGGCCTGATCGTGCTCGTCATCGCCAATGCCTATCCGGTGCTGATCATGGAGCTGGGCGGCACGCGGGCCGATGTGACGCTCTGGGACGCAATCCTCGCCACCTTCGATGCGGGCGTCGGGCCGGTCGCGGTGCTGGCGGCGCTGAGCCTGTTCGTGCTGCCGCTGACGCAGATCCTGCTGTTCCTCTACGTGCTGCTGCCGCTGCGCGTCGGTGCCGTGCCGGCCGGTTTCGTGCCGGTGATGCACGCGATCCGTCACCTGCGGCCGTGGAGCATGGTCGAGGTGTTTCTGGTCGGGGTGCTGGTGTCCGCGGTCAAGCTCGCCGCAGAGTCGCAGCTCACGCCCGGCGTCGGCTTATGGGGCTTCGCCGCGCTGACCATCCTGCTGACGCTGCTGACGCTGTTCGATCTTCAGGCACTATGGGACCTGGCGGCCGAGCGCGCGGCGCAGGAGGCCGCCGCATGAGCGTGGTCGTCACGGCGCGCGAGCTGGGCCTGCTGCGCTGTCACGCCTGCGGCGCGATCTACCGGCTGCCGTCGCAGGACGACTGCTGCCACTGCCGGCGCTGCGGCGTGCGCCTGCATCTGCGCAAGTACAACGCGCTGACGCGCGCCTGGGCGCTGCTGATCGCGGCGGCGATGCTGTACCTGCCGGCGAACCTGATTCCGATCATGAAGACTTCGACGCTGCTGGAGCAGCGCTCGGACACCATCCTCTCCGGCGTCGTCGCGCTGTGGCAGCAGGGGTCGCCGGAGATCGCGGTGATCGTGTTCGTCGCCAGCATCGTCGTGCCGCTGGCAAAGATCGCGGTGCTGGCGCTGCTGCTGGTCACCGCGCAGCGGCGCTCCGCGTGGCGCCAGGCCGAGCGTGCGCGGCTGTACCGCTTCATTGAGTTCATCGGCTACTGGTCGATGCTCGACGTCTTCGTCGTCGCGCTGCTGGTGGGCCTCGTCCACTTTCGCGGCTTGGCCGAGGTGCAGCCCGGTGGCGGCGCGGTGGCATTCGCGGCGGTGGTCGTGCTGACGATGCTGGCGTCCAAGAGTTTCGATCCGCGCCTGATCTGGGACAGCGAACCGTCGCGCCAGGGTCGTCAACCATCATGAGCAAGGAACGCACGTGAGCGCATCTGACTCGCCGACGGATTTCGACAGCACCCATCTACCGACGCCCGAGATCCGCCGTCACCGGCGCGGGATTCCGTCGCTGGTGTGGCTGGTGCCGATCGTCGCGGCGCTGATCGGCATCGCGCTGGTGATCCGCGCCGTGCTGTCGGCCGGGATCATGCTGGAGATCACGTTCAAGTCCGCCGAGGGGCTGAAAGCGGGGCAGACCGAGCTGCGCTACAAGGACGTGGTCGTCGGCATGGTGCGTTCGATCGCGCTGTCGGAGGACCTGCAGTCGGTGATCGTCTCGGTGGAGCTGGATCGTCACGCGAGCCGACTCGCGGTCGAGGATTCGCGCTTCTGGGTCGTGCGCCCGCGCATCGACACCGGCGGCATCTCCGGACTCGGCACGCTGGTGTCGGGTGTGTACATCGCGGTCGATGTCGGCAAGTCGGCGCAGCCACGCACCGAGTTCACTGGCCTGGAAACCGCGCCGGCGGTGACCAATGACAGCGTCGGCACCTCGTTCGTGCTGCGCAGCGCCAGCCTGGGCTCGCTCGGCGTCGGTTCGCCGGTGTACTTCCGGCGTATCCAGGTCGGCCGTGTCGGCGCCTACCAGCTCAACGAGGACGGGCGCGGCGTAACCCTGCAGGTCTTCGTCGATGCGCCCTATGACCGCTTCGTCACCGCCGACACGCGCTTCTGGAACGCCAGCGGCGTCGACTTATCGCTCGGCGCCAGCGGCCTGCGCGTCAACACCGAATCACTGGCCGCGGTGCTCGCCGGCGGCGTGGCCTTCGAGTCGCCGCGCGACGGTGATCCGGCACCGGGTGGCACCGAATACTGGCTGCACGACGATCGCACCAGCGCGCTCGCGCCGCCGTCGGGCCGGCCGGTGCGGGTGCGCATGCGCTTTGCCGAATCGATCCGCGGTCTGGCCATCGGCGCGCCGGTGGACTTTCACGGCGTCGAGTTCGGCACCGTCGAATCGCTGGAGCTCGAATACGATGCCGACGGGCGCACGCTGGTGGGGAACGTGGTCGCCCGCCTGTTCCCCAAGCGCCTCGGCCGCGGCTATGACAGCCTGCGTGCCGCCGCCGGTGGCGGCGAGCGCAGCGACGCCGACGTGCTCGCGGCACTGGTCGGCGACGGCCTGCAGGCGCAGTTGCGCAGCGGCAACCTGCTCACCGGCCAGCTCTACGTCGAGCTCGATTTCGCGCGCCGGCCGCCCGGCAAGGTCCCGGCCCCGATCGTCACGGCCGACGGCATGATCGAGATTCCCACCGCGCGCGGTAGTCTGGCGCAGTTGCAGGATCAGATCGCGAGCATCGTCGAGCAACTCGGCAAGGTGCCCTTCGAGGATCTGGGCAACAACCTGCGCGACGCCATCGCCAGCGCCGATGCGCTGCTCACGCGGCTCGAAGGCGAGCTCGCGCCGGAGGCGACCCGGCTTCTGACCGAGGCGCAGCGCGCGATCGCGCACGCCAACCGCGCGCTGCTCGCCGACGATTCTGGCCTTCAGCAGGATCTGCGACAGTCCTTGCAGGAAGTGGAACGGGCAGGGCGCTCGCTGCGCGGGCTGGCGGACTATCTGCAGCGGCATCCCGATGCCTTGATCCGCGGTCGGCGTTCGTCCGATGAGGAACCGCGGTCCGCCACCGAGGAGCAACCATGATCGCACCGACTCGCGACACGCTTGTTGCGCGGCGCGCGGCGGCCGCGCTGCTCGCCGCGCTGATGCTCGCCGCCTGCGCCAGTCCGGCGCCGACCCGCTTCTACACCCTGCTGGCGCCGGCCGGACCGACCGCCGCTGCACCGAATCCGGCCTACGCCATCGAGGTGCTGCCGGCCGAGGTGCCGGGGCAGGTCGACGTGCCCCAGCTCGTCGTGCGCAGCGGCGCCGGCGAGCTGACGCTGGTCGAGACGCGGCTGTGGGCCGCACCGCTGCGGGATGAGCTGCGCACGGCGCTGTCCGAGCTTTTGCGCGCGCGGCTCGGCGTGCGCGACGTCTACCGGCTCGCGCGTGCGGACGAATTGCCAGTGTGGCGGATCAAGCTCGTCGTCGGCCGCTTCGACACCGAGCTGGGCGTCGCTGCGCGCATCCAAGCCGGCTGGAGCATCCGCGGCGACAAAGCCACGCTGTCCTGCGCCTCGCTCGCGAGCGAGGCGATCGGTGCCGGCTTCGAAGCCGCGGTGCAAGGCCACCAGCGCGCGCTCGCGCACATCGCCGACGAGATCGCCGCGGCCGTGCGTGCGCTGCAGACCGGCCCGCTGCCGAGCTGTTCGCCGTGAGCGATCGTGCCGACGCTTTCGACGTCGATCTGTTCGTCATCGGCGGCGGTTCCGGCGGCGTGCGCGCCGCACGCATCGCCGCCGGCCATGGCGCGCGCGTGGCGATCGCCGAGGCCGACCGCTTCGGCGGCACCTGCGTGATCCGCGGCTGCGTGCCGAAGAAGCTGCTGGTCTACGCCTCGCGCTTCGCCGACGAGTTCCGCGACGCCGCCGGTTACGGCTGGAGCATCGACAGCGCACGTTTCGACTGGCCGACGCTGATCGCCAACAAGGATCGCGAGATCGCGCGGCTGGAACGGCTGTACGCCGAGGGCCTGGAAAAGGCCGGCGTGCGGCTCTACCGGCAGCGCGCGGCGCTGGCCGGGCCGCAGGCGGTGCGCCTCGCCGATGGCAGCGTGATCCGCGCGGCGCACATCCTCGTCGCCACCGGCGGCGTGCCGCGGCGCGATCCCAACTGGGCGGCGCATCCGCGGGTACTGGTGTCGGACGACATGTTCCGCTTGCCCAAACTGCCGGCGCGCCTGATCGTGGTCGGCGGCGGCTACATCGCCGTCGAGTTCGCCTGCCTGATGCACGGGCTGGGTGTGCGCACGACGCTGATCCATCGCGGCGCCGAACTGCTGCGCGGTTTCGATCGGGAGCTGGCGACGGCTTTGCGTCAGGCGATGCAGGCGCGCGGCATCGAGGTGCTGCTCGGCGCGCGGCCGACGCACATCGACGGCCGCGCCGATCGGGTGTCGCTGCGGCTCGACGACGGCCGCGTACTGGACGCCGACTATGCGCTGATGGCGATCGGCCGCGACCCGGCGACCCACGGTCTGGGCCTCGAAGACGTCGGTGTCGTACTCGAGGCCAACGGGGCGATCGCGGTCGATGCCGCCTCGCGCAGCTCGGTGCCGAGCATCTACGCCGTCGGCGATGTCACCGATCGAGTCAACCTGACTCCGGTGGCGATCCGTGAAGGGCAGGCCTTTGCCGACAGCGTCTTCGGCAAGCGCGAGGCGCGCGTCGATCACGCGCTGATTCCGACCGCGGTGTTCAGCACGCCGGAGCTCGGCTGCGTTGGCTTGACCGAAGCCCAGGCCCTGGATGAGTACGCGGCGATCGAGATCTATCGTGCGAGCTTTCGGCCGCTCAAGGCGACGCTCGGCGGCAGCGCCGAGCGCACGCTGCTCAAGCTGATCGTCGACGCCGACAGCCAGCGCGTGCTCGGTGCGCACATGCTCGGCCCGGACGCCGCCGAGATGGCGCAGTTGCTGGGCATCGCGCTGCGCATGAACGCGCGCAAGGCCGATTTCGACGCGACCATGGCCTTGCACCCGACGCTGGCCGAGGAGTGGGTCACGCTGCGCGCGGCGCAGCGCATCACTCGCGGCTGATCAGACGCAAAGCCGCGCGCGCAGCGCCGCCGGTGTCAGGTACGGCGGCGGCGACTGTCCCTCGAACTTCTGGATCAGGCTGACGATCTTGGCGTTGACCGGCGTCGCCACTTTGTGTTCGAGACCCAGGCAGACGATCTCGCCGTTGAGCTGGCCGATCTCGGTCGGGCGACCGGCCTGGACGTCGGCGACCATCGACGGGTACGAGCCCTCCTGCAGGCCGTTGCGTAGCCTAGCGAACCACCACGGCAGCGGTGTGCGTCCACCGAGCAGACGGCGATACACGCCGTAGGGGATCGGCATCGGCAGTGTGTAGGCGATGCCGGCGGCGTCGAGCAGGCGAACCGCCTCGTCGAGCACGGCGACGTAGATCGCACGCAGGTCGCGGTCGGTCAGCAGGTCTTTGAAGGTGGTGTGCGTCAGCGCGCAGATCGCGTTGGCCAGATTGATCAGCAGCTTGCCCCAGGCCGCCGATTCGCCGGCGACCTGCTTGACCTGCATGCCGCTGCCGAAGGCGCGCAGCAGGCGTGCGTCATCGCTGCCGATGACGATCTGCGGCTTGGTGGTGATGCGCGCGTGCAGGGGTTCGAGCAACTGGCCGTTGAACATCACCGTCAGCGGAACCGTGCGCGCTTGCGCAAAGCGCTCGCGGATACGCCGCAGCGCCCCGACGCCGTTGAGCGTCGACACGATGCTGCAATGCGCCGGCACCTCGCCGAGCTGGTCGAGCACGCCGTCGAGCTGCGGAAACTTCACGCACAACAGCAGGTAGTCGATGTCGTCGAGTGCGAGCGAGCGCGTGAGTTGCGGCTTGGGCGCGATGATCGGCGGATGCCCGGCGCCGGCGTGTTCGACGCGCAGGTTCTGCACCGTCTGCATCACCTCGACGTCCTTCTCGCGCACGTACAGCTTCACCGGTTCGCGCCGCGCGGCGGTGAGGTGGGCGCAAAGAATGGTTCCGACCGCTCCGGCTCCGACCACGAGCATCATGTTCCGGGATTCCTGGCTGGCATGGGCTGGCTGATGGCAACGTCGCGCATCGCCTGGCGCAAGTCAATCCGGGGGGCCAAGATCGCATCTGCGCGAGCAGCGGGCTTGCCACCGCTGCCCGCGAACCGCAGAGGATGCGAGAATCAAGCTTCAAAGAAACGCTCATCAGGGGTGGGTCATGGATCTGGCCATGCGGCGTCTGGTCCTCATCGGCTGCGGGCTCGCGGCGCTGCTGGCGTGCGCGCCGGCACTGGCTCGGGACGGACTGGATGCGGTGCTCTCGTGCATGCGCGCCAACATCCCACGCTCGGTGCTGGTCAAGGAGGTGGAGCTCACAGCTACTGACCGGGTCGGTGGCACGCGGGTCTTGCGCGGCCGCCTGTATGGCCAGCGCGAGGAAGGGCTACTGCGTACCACGTTGAAGATCGCCGCGCCGGCGGATCTGGCCGGCGCCGCCTATCTGCTGCGCGAGAAGGATGGCGGTGACGAGATGTACATGTACCTGCCGGCGCTGCAGCGCGTGCGTCGCATCAGCGGCGCCAGCACCCAAGGCGCGCTGTGGGGCACGGACCTTTCCTACGGCGACATCAAACAGATCAACAATGCCTTCTCGGGTGGCGGCGGCAGCGTCGACGGGCAGGGCGAGCTCGGCGGGCGCGCCGTGCACCTGCTTTCGCTCGAGCCCGACCCGGCCGAGGCTTCGCGCTACACCAAGATGAAAGTCTGGGTCGACCAAAAGACCTGCGTGAGCCTGCGCGTCGACTTCCACGAAGGCGAGAACGTGCGCAAGCGCTGGACCGTGGACCCGGCGTCCCTGAAACAGGCCGGTACGCACTGGTACGCCGGTGATTCGACGATGCACGATTTGATCGAACAGACGCACACGCGCCTGCGCGTGATCGGCGTCGACAGCGACGTCGAGCTGGCCAGCCGCCTGTTCAATCCACAGACGTTCTACCTGGGCAGCTGAGCGCGCTCGATGCAGCGGATGGTCTCGACGCTGGCGGCGCACCCGCTCGCCGTGGTCGCTGCGGTGCTGCTGCTGACGTTGTTGGCGGTGTTGACTCTGTTCGATGCACGCAGCCTGACCATCCGTCTGCGGATCGATCCTGCGATCGAAAGCCTGCTGCCGCCGCAGGACGGGGATCGCGCGTTGTTCGATCGTGTGCGTGCGCAGTTCGGCGAGACCGACCCGGTGCTGCTCGCGGTCGAGCTCGATCACGTCTACACCGCCGAGAACATCGAGCGTATCGACCGGCTGACGCGACGACTTGGCGAGCTCGAGGGCGTGCGCCAGGTGCTGTCGATTGCCAACGCGCAGAATCCCGTGGCCGACGAATTCGGCATCGACCTCGGCACCTTCGCCGCCCAGGCCAGGGCCGATCCGGCATCGGTGGCGGGCTTTGCCCGTCAGATCGCGGACAATCCGATCTACCGCGATGCGCTGGTGTCGGCCGACGGCAGGGTCGCGGCTTTCGCGCTGACGCTGTCCGACATCGACGAGACGCGCTTTCGCACCGAGGACTATCCGGGCCGCATCCGCGCGCTGGCCCAAGAGCTCACCGGCGCGCAGCGCGTCTGGGTGACCGGCAGCCCGGTGATCAAGGCGGCGACCACCGATGCGATCCTGCGCACGCTCAAGTTCACGATTCCGGCGATCTTCGTACTCGTGGTGGCGCTGTTGCTGGTCGCGTTCCGCAGCCTGCCGACGGTGCTGTTCGCGGCGCTGACGGTCGCGATCTCGGTGCTGTGGACGCTGGCGGTCGCCGCCGCACTAGAGCTGCCGCTGAACCTGGTGACGGCGCTGGTGCCGGTGCTGGTGGCGACCCTGTGCCTGGCCTACACCGTGCACGTGCTCGCCGAGTACTTCCATCCCAAGCGTGACGAAGGCCGGCGCGAGCGCTTGGCGCGCGTGTATCGGCGCATGGGGGCGAGCCTGACCTTGTCCGGGGCGACGACCGTCGCCGGCTTTCTCGCCCTGGTCCCCGGCTCGCTGCCGGCGGTGGCGCAGTTCGCCGCGCTGTCGTCGCTGGGGGTCGGCTTCTCGGCGCTGCTGGCGCTGCTGTTCCTGCCGGCGTTGCTGAGCCTGGTCGGCCCGCGCGGCCGGCGCCGGCCGCTCGGTGAGGCCATGTTCGCGCGCAAGGCGCGCAGGATCGCGGTCTTCGATCTGAAATGGCGCAACTGGATCATCGCCATCGCCGTGCTGACGCTGCCGGTGGACCTGTATTTCGCGAGCAAGATCCGTGTCGGTACCGAATACATCGGCGGCTTCGACGCCGATGCGCGGGTGCGCGTGGACTACGAGGCGATCAACACGGCGTTCAACGGCGCCAACCTCGTGTCCATCCTGATCGAGACGCATGTCGACGACGCGCTGACCAGTCCGGCGCTGATCCACGAGATCGAGTCGCTGCAGACATGGCTCGAAGCGCAGCCGGAAGTCGGTGCGACGGTGTCTTACGTCGATCATCTGAAATTGATCAACCGCAATCTCAACGACGGCGACCCCGCATTCCACCGCATACCGGACGACGCGACCGCGGTCAAGCAGTTGCTCGTCTTTGGTGGCAGCGACGAGATCCACCGGGTGATCGATTCGCGCTTGCGCACGGCGCTGATCGCGGTGCGCATCAAGGTCGATGGGTCGATCCAGATCGCCGATTTCGTCGCGCGTACCGAAGCGCGCTTGCGGCAGATGTCGCCCCCGCTCAACGGCCGCGTCACCGGCGGTCCGGTGCTCGCCACGCGCACGGTCAACGAGATCGCCTCCGGACAGCTCACTTCGTTGCTGGTCGCGTTCGCGATGATCTGGGCGATGCTGACGCTGATGTTCACCTCGGTGCGGTCGGCGCTGCTGGCGATGCTGCCGAATGCGCTGCCCGTGGCACTGTACTTCGGAACGCTCGGCGCGCTCGGCATCACGCTGAACCCGACCACCAGCCTGATCGCCTGCGTGGTGCTCGGCATCGCCGTCGACGACACCATCCATTTTCTGACGCGCTTCAATCATGATGCGCGCGCCAAGGCCAACGAGAAGGCCGCGGTCAAGAGCGCGCTGGCCGCGGTGCTGCGGCCGGTGACGTTCACCACCGTGGCGCTGGCGCTGGGTTTTCTGGTGTTCACCGGCAGCGAGCTGCGCAACCAGGTGCAGTTCGGTGCACTCGCAGCGTTCACCATCGTGCTCGCTTGGATATCCGACATCACCCTGACGCCGGCGCTGGGCTCGCGCCTTCGCATCGTGACCTTGTGGGACATCCTGCGCCTGGACCTGGGTCAGTCGCCCCAGCACACGATTCCGCTGTTCTCCGGCCTGTCGCTGCGTCAGGCGCGCTTGTTCGCGCTGATGTCCAAGCTCGAAAGGCACCCGGCAGGGGCGCGCGTGATCAGCCAGGGCGATTCGGCGCGTGACATCTACGTCGTCATCGATGGCACGCTGCAGGTGTGGGTCGAGCGCAACGGCGAGCGCAAGGCGCTGGCCGTGATGACGCGCGGCGCGGTGATGGGCGAGGCCGGCTACTTCGGCCAGCGACGCACGGCCAATGTCGATGCGCTGACGCCGGTCCGTCTGCTGCGCTTCGATTCGCAGGACCTGGAGCGCCTGCGTCTGCGCTACCCGCGCATCGCCGCGGTGATCTACCGCAACCTCAACCGCATCCAGGCCGAGCGCCTGGCGCGCGCGACGGCGATGATCCAGTAGCGCCGATGCAGTCCTTATGCAGCGTGCGCGGCGCGCGCCGACGCGCTAGGGTTCGGCGTCGACGAGATCAACATCACCCACGAGGAGTCCCATGAGCCTGAAAGGCAAGACGCTGTTCATCACCGGCGGGTCGCGCGGCATCGGTCTGGCCATTGCGGTGCGCGCGGCGCGCGACGGTGCCAACGTCGCCATTGCTGCCAAGACCGCTGAACCGCACCCGAAACTGCCTGGCACGATCTACACGGCGGCGGAGGACATCGAAAATGCCGGCGGCAAGGCCCTGCCGATCGTTTGCGACATCCGCGACGAGGCGCAGGTGCAGGCAGCGGTCGACAAGACGGTCGAGACCTTCGGCGGCATCGACATCCTGGTCAACAACGCCAGCGCGATCAGCCTGACCGGCACGCTGGCCACCGACATGAAGCGCTACGATCTGATGAACGGGATCAACGCGCGCGGCACCTATCTGTGCGGGCGGCTGTGCATCCCGCATCTGAAGAAGGCATCGAATCCGCACATCCTGACTCTGTCGCCGCCGCTGGACTTGCGGCCGCGATGGTTCGCGCCGCATCTTGCCTATTCGATCGCCAAGTACGGCATGAGCCTGTGCACGCTGGGCTGGGCCGAGGAGCTCAAGCGCGACGGCATCGCCGCCAACTCGCTGTGGCCGCGTACCACGATCGCGACCGCGGCGATCAAGATGGTCGGCGGCGATGCGGTGATGAGAATGTCGCGCACGCCCGAGATCATGGCCGACGCCGCGTACGTGATTCTGAGCAAGCCGGCGCGCGAGTTCAGCGGCCGTTACTGCATCGACGAGCTGGTGTTGCGCGCCGAGGGACAGACCGACTTCTCGCGCTACGCCGCGGTGCCGGGCACGCCGGACAGCGCGCTGGCACCGGACCTGTTCCTGCCGGACGACCTGTCGACATTGGCCTGATGGCGCGCTGGCGTCCGCCTACGGCGAAGTCCTCGCCGCACATCACCGCCGAGGGCCATGCCCGGCTCAAGGCCGAGTTCGACCAACTCTGGCGCGTGCGCCGGCCCGAGGTCGTGCGCGCGCTCGCGGCGGCCGCGGCCGAGGGCGACCGCAGCGAGAACGCGGAGTATCAGTACCGCAAGAAGGAGCTGCGCGAGATCGACGCGCGGCTGAAGTATCTGACCACGCGGCTGCAGGAAGTGACTGTCATCGACGTGCGCCCGCGCGACGACGGCAAGGTCTATTTCGGCGCCTGGGTGGAGATCGTCGACGACGAGGGCAACGAGCGCTGCTATCGCATCGTCGGCGCCGACGAGGCCGATGCGCACGCCGGCTTGATCAGCGTCGACTCGCCGGTCGCGCGCGCCTTGCTCGGACGCAGTGAGGGCGACGTGGTCGAAGTCGTGCTGCCGGCCGGCCGCCAGCAACTGGAGATCCTGGCGGTGCGCTATCGACCATAGCGCACCGCGGCAGGTTCACGCCGCTTTGCGTGCGCTCGCCGGCGCGGACGTGCGGATCAGGTGGTCGAAGGCCGACAGCGCCGCCTTAGAGCCTTCGCCCATCGCGATCACGATCTGCTTGTACGGCACGGTGGTGACGTCGCCGGCGGCGAACACGCCGGGCACCGAGGTGCGGCCGTGCGCATCGACTTCGACCTCACCACGCGCCGACAGCGCGACCGTACCCTTGAGCCACTCGCTGTTCGGCAGCAGACCGATCTGCACGAAGACGCCTTCGAGTGCGATCGTGTGCCGCTCGCCCGTGCCACGGTCTTTGTAGACCAGCCCGGTGACCTTTTGCCCGTCGCCGGTGACTTCCATGGTTTGCGCCGAGACGATGACGTCCACGTTCGGCAGGCTGCGCAGCTTGCGTTGCAGGATCTCGTCGGCACGCAGTTTCGCCTCGAACTCGATCAAGGTGACGTGGGCGACGATGCCGGCGAGGTCGATCGCCGCTTCGACGCCGGAATTGCCGCCGCCGATCACGGCCACGCGCTTGCCCTTGAACAGCGGGCCGTCGCAGTGCGGGCAATAGGCAACACCCTTGTTGCGGTACTCGCTCTCGCCGGGCACGTTCATCTGCCGCCAGCGCGCGCCGGTGGCGACGACCACGGTCTTGGACTTGAGCGAGGCGCCGCTTGCGAGTTGCACCTCGATCAGACCATCGTCGCCCGCCGGCACCAGCTTCTCGGCGCGCTGCAGATTCATGATGTCGACCTCGTACTGCCGGACGTGCGCCTCCAGCGCAGCCGCCATCTTCGGGCCTTCGGTGTGGCTGACCGAGATGAAGTTCTCGATGCCCAGAGTGTCGAGCACCTGGCCGCCGAAGCGCTCGGCGGCGATGCCGGTGCGGATGCCCTTGCGCGCGGCGTAGATCGCCGCCGCGGCACCGGCGGGGCCGCCGCCGACGATGAGCACGTCGAACGGTGCCTTGCCCTTGATCTTCTCGGCCTCGCGCGCGCTCGCCCCTGTGTCGATCTTGGCGAGGATCTCCTCGACGCCCATGCGCCCGGACGCGAAGACCTCGCCGTTGAGGAACACCTTGGGCACCGACATCACCTGGCGGCGCTCGACCTCGTCCTGGAACAGCGCGCCGTCGATCGCCACGTGTTGGATGCGCGGGTTGAGCACGGCCATCAGATTGAGGGCCTGTACCACGTCGGGACAGTTCTGGCAGGACAAGGAGAAATAGGTTTCGAAGCGGTAGTCACCGTCCAGGCCCTGGATCTGCTCGATCACCTCCGGCGCGAGTTTGGGGGGATGGCCGCCGACGTGCAGCAGCGCCAGCACCAAGGACGAGAACTCGTGGCCCAGCGGGATGCCGGCGAAACGCAGGTGGATGTCCTGGCCTGGCGTGCCCAGCGAAAATGACGGCGTGCGTTCGCCGGCGTTGCGAGTCTCCACCACGTGGATCTGATCCGACAGCAGCGTGAGATCCTGCAGCAGGCTGCGCATTTCCTGCGAAGCCTCGCCGTCGTCGAGATTGGCCCTGATCTCGATCGGGCGCGTGATGCGGGCGAGATAGGCCTTCAACTGCTCCTTGAGATCGGCGTCCAACATGATTCGATGCTCCAATGACGAACGACGGACACGAAAATCCCGTCATGCCCGCAGCCGCGGGCCGTAGGGCAGGGCAGACCGCCCTACGTCCCGTCGCGGCGGCAGCGCGCGCCACGACGGGAATGACGGGAGACGGCCTTAGATCTTGCCGACGAGATCCAGCGACGGCGCGATGGTCTTGGCGCCTTCCTTCCACTTGGCCGGGCAGACCTGGCCCGGGTTGGCGGCGGTGTACTGCGCAGCCTTGAGCTTGCGCAGCGTCTCCGATACGTCGCGCGCGATCTCGTTGGAGTGCACCTCCATGGTCTTGATCACACCCTCGGGATTGATGACGAATGTGCCACGCAGCGCCAGACCTTCCTCCTCGATGTGCACGCCGAAGGCACGCGTGAGCTGGTGGGTCGGATCGCCGACCAGCGGGAACTTGGCCTTGCCAACCGACGGCGAGGTTTCGTGCCACACCTTGTGCGAGAAGTGGGTGTCGGTGGTGATGACATAGACCTCGGCGCCGGCCTTCTGGAACTCCTCGTAGTGGGCGGCGGCATCTTCGACTTCGGTCGGGCAATTGAAGGTGAAGGCGGCCGGCATGAAGATCAGGACCGACCACTTGCCCTTCAACGTCTCGTTGGTCACCTCGACGAACTTGCCGTTGTGGAACGCCTGGGCCTTGAACGGCGGAACGGTCGTGTTGATCAGCGACATGCGTGTGTCCTCTTGAGTTGGGGTGGTGAATGGGCGACAAGCTTATGCAAGTCGGGGCCATTAATGAAATGGATTGTTCAAATCGCGGCCATAGCGAATGCATATGCCGCGATGCGCATCGGCGGTCGAGCCTAGCGCACCCCGCTCGCCTTGGGGCGGAGCGCGCCGATTCAAGCCCCGCATCCGCGATTGACGCGCCGACGGGCCGCACCTAGCATCGCGGCGCTCCATGAAACTCCCCGACATCCTCGAACCGGTCGCCGGCGAGCTCAAGCGCGTCGACGCGACCATCCGCGAGCGCCTGCGCTCCGAAGTCTCGCTGATCAACGACATCGGCGCCCACATCGTCTCGGCCGGTGGCAAGCGCCTGCGCCCGGCCCTGGTGCTGCTCAGTGCCCGCGCGCTCGGTTGCGCGACCGACGAGCCGGTGCTGCACGCGGCGACGATCGAGTTCATCCACACCGCCACGCTGCTGCACGACGACGTCGTCGACGAATCCGCGCTGCGCCGCGGCATGAAGACTGCGAACGCGGTCTGGGGCAATGCCGGTGCCGTGCTCGCCGGAGACTTCGTCTATTCGCGCAGCTTCCAGATGATGGTCGACAGCGGCCGCATGGAGGTGATGCGCGTGATGGCCGACACCACCAACGCGATCGCCGAGGGCGAGGTGCTGCAGTTGCTCAACTGCGGCGACCCGGATGTCGACGAGGCGCGCTACCTGCGCGTGATCGAACTCAAGACCGCGCGCCTGTTCGAGGGTGGCTGCCGGCTCGGTGCGATCGCGGCCGAAGCGTCGGCGTCGCAGCAGCACGCCATCGCACGCTACGGGCATCACCTCGGCATCGCCTTCCAGCTCATCGACGACCTACTGGACTACACCGCCGATCCCGCAGTCAGCGGCAAGAACCTGGGCACCGATCTTGCCGAAGGCAAGCCCACGCTGCCCTTGATCCATGCGATGAAGGTCGGCCAGCCCGAGCAGGCCGAGCGGATCCGTCAGGCGATTCGCGACGGCCGCATCGATCGTCTCGACGAGGTGCTGGAAGCGGTTGAATCCACCGGTGCGATTCCTTACACTCGCGCCCTCGCTGAACGGCATAGCCGCGATGCGGTGCAGGCGTTGAGCGACATTCCCGACTCGCGATACAAAAGCGCTCTGCTGGAACTGACGCGCTTCAACCTGATGCGCGGGGTTTGATCAAAGCATCGAATACGGGGCGTAGCTCAGCTTGGTAGAGCGCTTGCTTCGGGAGCAAGAGGTCGCAGGTTCAAATCCTGTCGCCCCGACCAATTCCCCAGCGCGTGCAGCCATCCGTGGCGAGACTTTGCGCCGTTTCTCGTGCACCTGCCCGCACGTCCCTGTGCGGGCGTTCGTCGGCGTGAACGTCCGCTGGACGTTCACGACAGCCCCGACTCACCCTGTCGCCCCGACCAATTCCCCAGCGCGTGCAGCCATCCGTGGCGAGACTTTGCGCCGTTTCTCGTGCACCTGCCCGCACGTCCCTGTGCGGGCGTTCGTCGGCGTGAACGTCCGCTGGACGTTCACGACAGCCCCGACTCACGCGCTGGCCGCCGCTCGGAACGGTTCGTGTTGACGGAGGTGGGGCGCGGGCCTATAATCGCTCTCTTGTTTCGGGCCGGGCGCCGCTGGTGTCGCGGCTTACAACTAAAACGAGATTTGGAGTCAACACGATGTACGCCGTGATCAAAACGGGTGGCAAGCAGTACCGCGTCGTTGCGGGCGACACGCTGAGAATCGAACGCCTCACGGCGGACGTCGGCAGCACCGTGTCTTTCGACGAGGTGTTGATGATCGGTGCCGGCGACGCGATCAAGGTCGGTAGCCCGAAGGTCGAGGGCGGTGTCGTGACCGCCGAGGTGCTCTCGCATGGCCGCGGCCAGAAGATCCGCATCGTCAAGCACCGTCGCCGCAAGCACTATCACAAGGAACAAGGTCATCGCCAGAACTTCACCGAGGTGAAGATCACGGCGATCCATGGCGCCTGATCGCCGGCCTTTTTAAGGAAATTCTGGAGCTCGTCAAATGGCACACAAAAAAGCAGCGGGCAGCACCCGCAACGGCCGCGACTCGGAGTCCAAGCGTCTGGGCGTGAAGAAGTTCGGCGGCGAGGCGGTGGTCGCCGGCAACATCATCGTCCGTCAACGCGGTACGCAATATCACGCCGGCGTCAATACGGGCCTGGGCCGTGACCACACGATCTTCGCGATCGCCGACGGCAAGGTCGAGTTCCGCCGTCGCGGACCGAAGAACAAGCTGTTCGTGGACGTGGTTCCGGCCTGATCAACCGACATGCATCGAGAAAGCCCCGGAATCCCGGGGCTTTTTTGTGTGCAGGGCGCAGGGATCTCACGATGAAGTTCGTCGACGAAGCCAAGATCGTTGTCGAGGGCGGCCGGGGAGGAAACGGCTGCATCAGCTTCCTGCGCCTGAAATACATGCCGTTCGGCGGTCCGGACGGCGGCGACGGCGGCGAGGGCGGCAGTGTCTGGGCGATCGCCGAGCCCAATCTCAATACGCTGGCGGACTTCCGCTACACGCGCCGCTTTCGCGCCGCGGCGGGTGCGCACGGCCAGGGCTCCAACTGTACCGGCGCAAACGGTGCGGATCTGGACGTGCGGATGCCGCTCGGCACCCGCATCTTCGATCTGGCCACCGATGAGCTGATCGGCGAGCTGCTGCGTGCTGGACAGCGCATCAAGCTGGCGCAGGGCGGCCATCGCGGTCTGGGCAATCCGCATTTCAAGTCCTCGGTCAACCGCACGCCGTACAAGGCGACCAAGGGCGGCGAGGGCGAGGTGCGTGAATTGCGGCTCGAGCTGTCGCTGATGGCGGACGTCGGCCTGCTCGGCCTGCCCAACGCCGGCAAGTCGACGCTGCTCGCCGCGGTGTCCGCGGCGCGTCCCAAGATCGCCGACTACCCGTTCACGACGCTGTATCCGCAGCCGGGCGTGGTGTCGCTGGGTGCGGGGCGTTCGTTCACGATGGTCGACATTCCCGGCCTGATCCAAGGTGCGGCCGACGGCGCCGGCCTGGGCATCCGCTTTCTCAAGCACCTGCAGCGTACCCGCCTGTTATTGCATCTGGTCGACGTCCAGCCGCCGGATGGTGGCGACATCGTCGCCAACATCCGCACCATCGACGCAGAACTGCAGCGCTTCAGCGCCGAGCTGATGCGCAAGGAGCGCTGGCTGGTGTTCAACAAGACCGACTTGATGCCCGAGCTCGAGTGGCGCGCGCTGGTCGAGAAGGCCGTGCGAAAGCTGCGCTTCAAAGGGCGGTGGTTCGCGATTTCGGCGGTGACGCGACGCGGCTGTGACGAGCTCTGCGAGGCGGCGATGGCCTGGGTCGAGGCGCAGGCGGTGCCCCGGCTCGATGCTGCGGCCGTCGAGTCGGCCGCAGCCCCGGACCGCGAGACGCCGTCGCGCCAACGCGCGACCCGACCGCGCCGCGATGACGATGAGCCGGTGCCGAACAAGGATCTGGGCCGGCCGGTGACCCGCAGCACCCGCTCGCGTCGTCCACCAGCGCCCAAACGTCCGCGCGACTGAGAACCCATCGCCGATACCGCCACCGAGATCATGAGCGTCACACGCAGCAAGCTGGCGGCGAGCCGCCGCTGGGTCATCAAGGTCGGGAGTTCGCTGGTCACCGCCAAGGGCGCCGGGCTCGACCAAGCGGCGATCGCCGACTGGTGTGCACAGATCGCGGCGCTGCGTGGCGCCGGTGTGCAGGTCGTGTTGGTGTCGTCCGGCGCCGTCGCCGAAGGCATGGCGCGTCTCGGGCTGCGCCGGCGACCGACCGATCTGCACGCCTTGCAGGCGGCTGCCGCGGTGGGGCAGATGGGCCTGGTGCGCGCGTACGAGGCCGAGTTCAAGCAACATGGCATAAAAGCCGCGCAAGTCCTTCTCACACATGAGGATGTTGCCGATCGCTCTCGTTATCTGAACGCCCAGGGCACGCTCACCGCGCTGCTCGAGTTCGGCGCGGTGCCGGTGGTCAACGAGAACGACACCGTCGCCACCGACGAGATCCGGCTCGGTGACAACGATACCCTGGGCGCGCTGACCGCCAACCTGATCCAGGCCGATCTGCTGGTCATCCTCACCGATCAGGAAGGGCTGTTCGAGGCCGATCCGCGTATCCGGCCGGACGCGGCGCTGGTGAGCGAGGCGGAGCTGTCCGACCCGCGCCTGATGGCCATGGCCGGCACCAGCAAGGGCGAACTCGGCCGCGGCGGCATGCGCACCAAGCTGACCGCGGCGTACACCGCGGCGCGCTCAGGCGCGGCGACGATCATCGCCCACGGTCGCAAGCCCGAGGTGCTGACGCGGCTGCGCGCCGGCGAGAATCTGGGCACGTTGCTCAAACCGGCGCAGAACGTGATGGCCGCGCGCAAGCGCTGGATCGCCGGGCAGTTGCAGCTCCGGGGTCGCCTGGTGCTCGACGACGGCGCCGCGCGTGTGCTGCGCGAGCAGGGACGCAGCTTGCTGCCGGTTGGCGTGCGCGCGGTCGACGGCGAATTCGGCCGTGGCGATCTGGTCGCCTGCGTCGACGGCGAGGGTCGCGAGATTGCCCGCGGTCTGTGCAACTATGCCGCCGACGATGCGCGCCGGCTGATCGGCGCGCGGTCCGACGAGATTCCGAAACGACTCGGGCGTCCGGGCGAACCCGAGCTGATTCACCGCGACAATCTGGTGCTGTCGAGCTGACGACTCGCACCACGAAAACGGGGGCCATCGAGGCCCCCGTTTCGTTTTTGCGCGTGAATCAGAACCGTTGCACGAAGCGCGCGTACGGCATGCGCCCGACCGGGTCGTACAGCGTCTGGTCGTAGAACGGGCTGGTCAGGTTGAAGTTGGTCGACACGCCGCGATCGAACAGATCGCGCACGCCGACGAACAGCGTGCCGTTCCAGGGCGATTCCCAGCTCAGCTGGACGTCGTGCACGAGGTTCGACGCCACGTGTCCGGTCTGCTGCAGATCCAGCGGATCGGGATCACCCGGATCGAGGGAGGCCGCGGTGGCGGGGATGTAGCTCGCCGTCCACGTCGTCGTGAACGCATCGAAGGTCCACGGCACGACGGCGGTCAGGCGGTACTGCGGCACGCCCGGATCGTCGACTTGATTGCGCACCGGCAGCACGCCGTCATCCACTTCGTAGCGCAGCACCCAGGTCGCGGCGAGGCTCGGGCGCAGCATGCCCCAGTCGCCGAGTTCGAAGCGCGTGTTCAGCGAAAGATCAAAACCCTGGGTGTGGATTTCGGCGATGTTGTCGGTCGTGGTGATGATGCTTTCGATCGCGCCGGTGTCGCGACGATTGACGGCCGTGCCTTCGGGCAGCGGCTGGCCGAGGAGTTCGCGGAAGATCAGGCTCTGGGCGGAGTAGGTGGTGAGCGAATCCTCGATCGTGATGTTGAAGTAATCGAGCGTGAAATCCGCCCAATCGAGCGGCTGCATCGCGATGCCGAAGCCGAACTGTGTGGAAGTCTCGGGATCGAGATTCGGGTTTGCGGTGATGAAGGTGTTGTACTGCGCCTCGGCGCACTGTGAATCCGGAACGCCGGCTTCACGGCAGGTGACGAGGTCACGCGCACTCTCGGCACTAAAGCTGTCCTTGGCGTTGAGCTCGGACAGCAGCGGCGCGCGAAAACCCTTGCCGACCGAGCCGCGCACCGTCAGGTTGTCACGCGCCTGCCAGCGCGCCGAAACCTTGGGGCTGAACGCGCCGCCGGCAGCATCCGAGTAGTGGTCGTAACGCGCGGCGACGTCGACTTCCACGGCCTCGTAGACCGGCAGGCCGATTTCGCCGAACACCGCATAGGCGTTGCGCTTGCCGCCCGACGAATTGCCGGCCGAACCGCCGACTTCGCCCGCCTCGGACTGCGAGTCGTACTTGTCGAAGAAGCGCTCCTGGCGGTACTCGGCGCCAAAAGCACTGTAGACCGTGCCCCTCGGCATTTCGAACAGCGGTGCGCGCACCGTGCCGAAGATCTCGCGGTACTCGGTCAGACCGTCGCGCGTGGTGGTGACGGTCATCGAATTGAGCGTGTCCTCGTCGCCAGGATTGGCGAGGTCGAACGGGTTGTAGGCGCCGGATTCCGCGGCGGCGGCCGCGGCCGAGCGCAGCAGGTAGCCCGAGCCGAGTTCGGTGAAGGTGAAGCGGCTGATGCGGGCGCCGACCTCGAAGTCGTAGAGGTCGTAGGTGTAGGTCAGCACCGGCAGCACGCTGAACACGCCCGAACGGTTGCGGTTGTCGCGCGTGCCCAGCGGCTCGAAGCGGTGCGCCACGAAGACGTCCTCGCCGAACGGGTTGGTCGGCGCGGTGCCCGGCACGAACAGCAGGTCGGGCGCCTGGGCGAAACGGCCGAAGCTCTCGGACTGGGCGTAGGTCGCAGTGATCTCGAAGCCGAGGTCGAGGTTGATGTCGTAGCCGTACTTCACGAACACCGAGCTCGTGGTCAGTTTGGTCGTATCGGCGGCGTACTGGGTGAAATCGAAGCCGCACATGTCACCGCCCTGTATGCCGGTGAAATTGCCGACGTCGTCGATCAGGCGATAAAAGCCCAGCGACTCCACGCAGCCTGCATCGGGCACGCGCAGGGTGCGCGAGAAGTCGGCGCTGAACACGGTGTTGCCGAAGCCGGACAAGCCGGTCGTCTGCGAAAAGTTGTAGCTGCCGTCCGGATTCGGTTCGGGCAGGGTGCTGCGCGAATAATCGCGGTCGCGCAGGAAGATCGGCTCCATGTTGGTGTAGGAGGCGCCGAACAGCATGCGGCTCTCGCCGGTGGCGACGCCGGCGACGATCGAGGCATCCTGCTCGTCACGGCCCGGGTTGTCGGGGCGGCCGATGCCAGCGGCGAGTTCCACGCCGCTGTAGTCCTTGCGCAGGATGACGTTGATGACACCGCCGATCGCGTCCGAGCCGTAGATCGCCGAGGCGCCGTCGGACAGCAGTTCGATGCGCTCGACCGCAGCCAAGGGAATGGTGTTGAGATCCACCCCGCTGCCTTGCAGCGACGGCGATGTGGCGACGCGGCGGCCGTCGACCAGCACCAAGGTGCGGTTCGAACCCAAGCCGCGCAACGACACGACGGTCTGTCCCTGGCCGCTGCTGCCGGAGATCGAAGTGAACGAGCCGAAGCTATTGAAGGTCGATGCGCGCAACGCATCGGCCACCGAGATCTTGCCGCTGGCGAGAATCTCCTCGCGGCTGATCACGGTGACCGGCAGCGCGCCTTCCATCGCCACGCGCCCCAGGCGCGAGCCGGTGACTTCGATGGCATCCAGTTCGGCCGGCCCGTCCTGTTCGGCCACGTCCTGCGCCAGCGTCTCCGCGCGCATGGGGTCGACGGGAATGGTGTCGTCCGTCGCCGGTTCGGCAAACAGCGCGTCGACGATCGCCTGGTCCTCGCCGCCGCTTTGGGTTTGCGCACCCGCCGGGGTGCTGGCGAATGCCGCCAGTGCGGCCGCAAACGCGGTCAGGCGCAGCCACGGCGCCCGGCGCCGATGCCGATTCGAAAACATGCTCTAACCCCCTGGTATGGTTCGTGATCGCCGTAAGGCGTGATGCCGTCGGTCAGCTCCGCTGCGCGCCGCAGCACGGTTCGCGTCGAAAAGTTCCGACGGCGCGGCGGCGAGTTTACTCATAGCCGCCGGCAAACCAAAAGGTGGTTTTCCACCGCGCAAGCGGTCGCGGGACCTTGCAACAGGCACAAAAAAGCGGGCGCTTCGCCCGCTTTTCGTCGGCCGGGGGAGGCGCGTCTTAGGCGAGCGCGGCGATGCGGGCCAACAGGCGCGACTTGTGCCGCGCGGCCTTGTTCTTGTGGATCAGACCCTTGGTGGCGTAGCGGTCGATGACCGGGACCATGTCCTTGTACGCCGCCAGGGCGGCGTTCTTGTCCTTGGCCTCGATGGCCTTGACGACTTTCTTGATCGTGGTGCGGACCATCGAACGCTGCGCGACGTTGCGGGCGCGGCGCTTTTCCGCCTGTCGGGCGCGCTTCTTAGCGCTGGCGATGTTGGCCAAGGGCTTGACTCCATGAAACCGGCCAGCGGCCGGGGGCATACGAAAAGGGCGCGGAGTATGGACACCGACGCCGCGGATGTCAATCGGCATCGGCGGCGAAACCGCTGAAAAGCCACACGTTTCATGTCACGGGAAGCGCCGGCAGCGGCTACACTTCGGCGGCCCATGTCCGCCTCCCTGCTCAAATCTTCCGGCGTCGTCGGCGCGATGACGCTGCTGTCGCGCGTGCTCGGTTTCGCGCGCGACGTGCTGTTCGCGACCGCCTTCGGTGCCGGCGCGGCGATGGATGCCTTTTTGATCGCGCTGAAGATCCCGAACTTCGGCCGCCGCATGTTCGCCGAGGGCGCGTTCTCGCAGGCCTTCGTGCCGGTTTTCACCGAGACGCGCACCACCGGCAGCCACGACGACGCCCGCGCGCTGGTCGCGGTGACCATGGGCACGCTGGCGGGCGTGCTGTCGTTGATCACGCTCATCGGCTGCCTGGCGGCGCCGCTGCTGATGTGGCTGTTCGCACCCGGCTTTGGCGCCGATCCGGCCAAGCACGCGCTGGGCACGGAGCTGCTGCGCTGGACCTTTCCGTATCTGATGTTCATCTCGCTGACCGCGATGAGCGCGGGCGTGCTCAACAGTTACGGACAGTTCGCGATTCCCGCGTTCACCCCCGTCATCCTCAACATCTGCCTGATCGCCGCGGCGTTCATCGACGCCGGCTCGGTGCATCTGCTCGCGTACGCCGTGTTCGCCGCCGGCGTATTGCAGTTTGCGTTCCAGTTGCCGTCGCTGTGGCGGCTGCGTCTGCTGCCACGCCCGCGCTGGGGCTGGCGCGACGCCAGGGTGCGGCGCATCGTCCGCTTGATGATCCCGGTGATGATCGGTTCCTCGGTGGCGCAGCTCAGCCTGCTGCTCGATTCGGCGCTGGCGAGCTTTCTCGGCGACGGTGCGGTGAGCTGGCTGTACTACGCCGACCGGCTGATGGAGTTTCCGCTCGGCGTGTTCAGCATCGCCATCGGCACCGTGATCCTGCCGGCCTTGTCGGCCCAGCACGCGCTGCGCTCGCCGGCGGCGTTCTCGCAGACGCTGGACTGGGCGCTGCGCGTGCTGCTGCTGATCGGGCTGCCGGCGGCACTGGGGCTGGTGCTGTTCGCCGGGCCCTTGGTCGCGTCGCTGTTCGGCCACGGCGCCTTCGATGAGCGCGACGTGCGCATGACCACGTACGCGCTGTGGGCTTACGGCGCCGGATTCATCGGCTTTTCGTTGGTCAAGATTCTGGTGCCCGGCTTCTACGCGCGGCAGGAGACGCGCGTGCCGATGCGCTACGCGATCATCGCACTGTGCTGCGGCATGGTGATCAGCGTGACCGTATTCATCTGTGCGAAGTCGTTCGACCTGCCGGCGGCACACGCCGGGCTCGCCGCCGCCACGGCGAGTTCGGCCTGGATCAACGCCGGACTACTGTTCCGGCGGCTGCGCCGCGACGGCGCCTACCGGCCTGCGCCGGGCTGGGGTGTGTTCGCCCTGCGGCTGGTGCTCGCCAACCTGGCGCTGGGCGCATCGCTGCTCGCCCTCGCTGGGCCGCTGGACGGCTGGCTTGAGTCGAGCCTGGACGATCGCGCGCTGCGCCTGGCCGGTACCATCGGCCTGTGCGCGCTCGCCTACTTCGTGGTGCTGGCGCTTACGGGCCTGCGGCCGCATCACTTCCGGCGCGCGGGAGCGGCGTGATGGAACTGGTGCGTGGCCTGCACAACCTGCGCGCGGGTGCGACGGGATGCGCGCTGACGATCGGCAACTTCGACGGCGTGCACCGGGGTCATCAGGCCCTGATCGGCCGCACCGTCGCGCTGGCGCGGCGCCTGGGCGTGCCGGCGACGGTGCTGAGCTTCGAGCCGACGCCGCGCGAGTTCTTCGCACCCGAGTGCGCGCCCGGACGCATCAGCACGTTGCGCGGCAAGCTGCTCGACCTGCGTGCGCTGGGCGTCGACCGCTTGATCGTGCAGCGCTTCGATCGCGGCTTTGCCGCCTGCGAGGCGGGCGATTTCGTGCGCGACATCCTCTGCGCCAGACTCGGCATCCGCGCCATCGTCGTCGGCGACGATTTCCGTTTCGGTGCGCGCCGCGCCGGCGATCTGAACTTGCTGCGCGTTCTCGGCCGGGATCTGGGCTTCACCGTCGAGGGCATCGGCAGCGTCGAGTACGAGGGCCTGCGCTGCAGTTCCACCGCGGTGCGCGCGGCGCTGGCCGCCGCCGAACTGGAGCGCGCGGCGCTGTTGCTGGGCCGTGCGTATCGCCTGGTCGGGCGCGTGCGCGGCGGCTTGCGGCTCGGACGCCGGCTCGGCATGCCGACGGCCAACATCCATCTGACGCGCCGTCCGGCACTGCGCCTTGGGGTCTATGTCGTCGAGCTGCGTCGGTTGTGCGCGGACCAGGATGTGGCCATGCCGGCCGTGGCCAATCTCGGCGTGCGGCCGACGCTGGGCCTGACCCGCTGCCTGCTGGAAACCCATGTGCTGGATCGCGAGGTCGATCTGTACGGCGCGACGGTGGAGGTGCGTTTCCTGCGTTTTCTGCGGCCGGAGGCGCGCTTCGATACGCTCGATGCGCTCGCCGCACAGATGCAGCGTGACAAGGCTGCGGCATTGGCGTTTTTTGCCGCCGAGTCCGCATAATTCGCGGGTTTTCCGCTCAATGGCAAGGCGGCGCTGGTGCGTCCGCCGCCTCGAACTCCACCGCTGCCGTGACCGACTACAAAGCCACGATCAACCTGCCGCAGACGGCGTTTCCGATGCAGGCCAACCTGGCCAAGCGCGAACCCGAGATGCTCTCGCGCTGGCAGCAGGAGAATCTCTACGCGACGGTCCAGCAGGCGACCGCTGGCCGCACGCCGTTCTGGTTCGTCGATGGTCCGCCTTACGCCAACGGCGACATCCACATCGGCCACGCGGTCAACAAGGTGCTCAAGGACATCGTCGTCAAGGCCGCGCGCCTGGACGGCCATCACGCGGTATTCACGCCGGGCTGGGACTGCCACGGCCTGCCGATCGAGCTGCAGGTCGAGAAAAAGTACGGCAAGGTCGGCGAGAGACTGGATGCCAAGGCCTTCCGCGCGAAGTGCCGCGAGTACGCGAGCGAGCAGATCGCCCGCCAGCGCGCGGATTTCGAGCGCCTGGGTGTGCTCGCCGACTGGGACCGGCCTTATCTGACGATGCAGCCGGCCTTCGAGGCCGAGCAACTGCGCTGTCTCGCGCGCATCGTCGAGAACGGCCACGTCGTGCGCGGCTTCAAGCCCGTGCATTGGTGTCTGGACTGCGGCTCGTCGCTGGCCGAGGCCGAGGTCGAGTACCAAGACAAGCAGTCGCACTCGATTTACGTGAAGTTCGCCGCGGTGGCCGATGCGGCGCTGCGGCGCGTGTTCGGCGCGCATGCCGACCAGCCGCTGGAATTTTTGATCTGGACGACGACGCCGTGGACGCTGCCGGCCAACCGCGCGATCGCGGTCGGGCCGGAGCTGAGCTACGCGCTGGTGCGTGCCGCCGACGAGTACCTGATCGTCGCGGCCGATCTGGTCGAGCCACTCAGCGAGCGGCTCGGTTTGGCGCTGGAGACGGTGATGACCGTCGCCGCTGCCGCGCTGGAGCATCTCAAGGCGCGTCACCCGTTCGCCGAGCGCGAGGTGCCGGTGATCCTCGGCGAGCACGTCACCCTGGATGCCGGCACCGGCCTCGTGCACACCGCGCCGGCGCACGGCCAGGAAGACTACGCCGTGGGCCAGCGCTACGGCCTTGCGGTCGACAATCCGGTCGGCGCCAATGGCGTGTTCGTGGACGGCACCCCCGTCGTCGCCGGCCAGCACGTACGCAAGGCCGACGCGCTGGTGATCGAGGCGCTCAAGGCGGGTGAACGCCTGCTCAAGCACGCGACGATCACGCACAGCTATCCGCATTGTTGGCGCCACAAAACGCCGCTGATCTTCCGGGCGACACCGCAGTGGTTCGTGTCGATGGACGCGAACGGCCTGCGTGAAGCCGCGGTGCGGGCGATCGAGCAGACACAGTGGATTCCGGGCTGGGGCGAGAGCCGCATCCGCGAGATGGTCGCCGGGCGTCCGGACTGGTGCATCTCGCGCCAGCGCTACTGGGGCGTGCCGCTGGCGCTGTTCGTCGACCGCCAGACGCAGACCATGCATCCGCAGACTGCGCAGATGCTGCGGCAGATCGCCGATCGCGTAGAGCAGCAAGGGCTTGAAGCCTGGTTCGGCTCGACGCCGGATGACTGGGGTGTCGACGCACAGCGGTACGAGAAATGCCAAGACACGTTGGATGTCTGGTTCGATTCGGGTGTCGCCCACCAGTGCGCGTTCAAGTCGGTGCACGCCGATGCGCTGGTCGACGGCGTGGCACCGCAGGCCGACATCTATCTCGAAGGTTCGGACCAGCACCGCGGCTGGTTCCAGTCGTCGCTGCTGACCAGCGTGGCGATGCAGGGTAGGGCACCGTACAAGGCCGTGCTCACCCACGGTTTCACCGTCGACGAGCAGGGGCGCAAGATGTCCAAGTCGCTCGGCAACGTCGTCGCGCCGCAGCAGGTCACCAAGACGCTCGGCGCCGACGTGCTGCGGCTGTGGGTCGCGGCCAGCGATTATTCCGGTGAGATCGCGATCTCCGACAAGCTGCTCGCGCGCATGGCCGACGCCTACCGGCGCATCCGCAACACCGCGCGCTACCTGCTCGGCAACCTGCACGGCTTCGATCCAGCGCTGCACCTGGTGCCGCCGGAGAAGCTGGTCGCGGTCGATGCCTGGGCGATCGGTGAGGCGGCGCGGCTGCAGGACGAGTTGCGCGAAGCCTATGCACGGCGCGAGTTCCACGTCGTCTATCACAAGCTGCACAACTACTGCGTGGTCGATCTGGGCGGGCGTTATCTGGATCTGCTGAAGGACCGCCTGTACACCATGCCGCGTGAGTCGCTCGGGCGGCGTTCGGCGCAGACCGCGCTGTATCACCTCACCGAGGCATTGGTGCGCTGGATCGCGCCGGTGCTATCGTTCACGGCCGATGAGATCTGGCGCGCGATGCCCGGCGATCGCAGCAGCCCGGTGTTCGCTCAGCGCTGGTATCGGCTGCCTGCCGTACCGCCTTCGTCGATCGACTGGACGCTGCTGTGCGAGGCGCGCGCGGCCGTGCAGAAGGTGCTGGAGGAGCTGCGAGCGGGCGGCAAGATCGGTTCTGGCCTCAACGCCCAGGTCACCCTCTATGCGGACGGCGAACTTGCCGAACTGCTCGCGCGCATCGGCGACGAGCTGCGCTTCTGGTTCATCACCTCCGACGTCCAGGTTCTGGCCGCCGCGCGCAAGAGCCCCGCCGCTGCTGGCTTCAAACTGCGTGACGGCGTTGATCTCGCAGTCGAGGCCGCGCCGAGTCCGCATGCGCGTTGCGAGCGCTGCTGGCACCAGCGGCCGGAAGTCGGGCAGCGCGATGCGCATCCGACGCTGTGCGACCGCTGCATCGACAACATCTCGGCCGAAGGCGGCGAGACCCGGGTCTACATCTGATGTCCTTCCAGTACAAGAACGTTTACCTGTTGTGGCTGTCGGTGGTCGTCATCGTGCTCGACCAGGTCACCAAGCAGCTGATCGTCCGCCATCTCGACTGGTACGACGTGGTCCCGGTGGTGCCGCACTTGAATCTCGTGCACATGAAGAACACCGGCGCAGCGTTCTCGATGCTGTCCAACGCGCCGCCGGCCTTCTTCGTGCTGCTGGGCACGGCGGTGAGCATCGGCATCCTCTGGTGGCTGCGGCGCAACCCGCGCGGGCAGACCCTGCTGGCGACCGCGCTGTCGCTCGTCATGGGCGGCGCGATGGGTAACGTGATCGACCGCGTCACCCGCGGGCACGTGGTCGACTTCATCGACTTCTACGTCGGTGGCTGGCATTTCGCGGCGTTCAACGTCGCCGACATCGCGATCTCGATCGGCACCGCCTTGCTGATCCTCGACATGCTGCTCGACTGGCGACACGAGCGTAACGCCGGCAAGGCAGGGACGAGCTGATGGAGATTCTGCTCGCCAATCCACGCGGCTTTTGCGCCGGCGTCGATCGCGCGATCGAGATCGTCGAGCGCGCGCTCGAGGCCCTGGGCGCGCCGATCTACGTGCGCCACGAAGTCGTGCACAACCGCTTCGTCGTCGACGATCTGCGCGCCAAGGGCGCGGTCTTCGTCGAGGAAGTCGACGAGATTCCGGACGGCGCCACCTGCATCTTCTCCGCGCACGGTGTTTCCAAGGCGGTGCGGCAGGCGGCGCTCGCGCGCGGCCTGACGGTGTTCGACGCGACCTGTCCGCTGGTCACCAAAGTCCACATCGAAGTGCAGCGCTACTCGCGCGAAGGGCGCGAGGTGGTGCTCATCGGCCACGCCGGACATCCCGAGGTCGAGGGGACGATGGGACAGTTCGACCCCTCGCACGGCGGCGCGATCTACCTGGTGGAGACACCCGAGGATGTGGCGCGCCTGCCGATCCGCGATCCGAGCCGTCTGGCCTTCGTCACCCAGACCACGCTGTCGATGGACGACACCGCGCGGGTCATCGACGCCCTGCGCGCGCGCTTCTCCGAAATCCACGGCCCGCGCAAGGACGACATCTGCTACGCCACCCAGAACCGTCAGGATGCCGTCAAGGACCTCGCCAGCCGCTGCGACGTGGTGCTCGTCGTCGGTTCGCGCAACAGCTCCAACTCCAACCGGCTACGCGAACTCGCCGAGCAGCGCGGCGTCCATGCGTACCTGATCGATGGTCCAGACGACATCCGCGAGGAATGGATCGCCGGCAAGTCGCGCGTCGGCGTGACCGCCGGGGCCTCGGCGCCCGAGGTGCTCGTGCGTGCAGTGGTGCGGCGACTGCAGGCGCTCGGCGGCACCGTGGTGCGCGAGCTGCCCGGACGGGCGGAAAACGTCGTGTTCTCCCTGCCGCCTGCGCTGCGACGCATCATGCAGTCGTCCCGAGATGGGCTCTGAGCGTTTCGGCAGGGCATGACCCTGGCTCGATCACCAGCACCGATTGCTGGGCCGGAGATTTCGAGACGTGGCGGGATGTCGTGGTGCCGGGAACAGGAATCGAACCTGCGACCTACTGATTACGAATCAGTCGCTCTACCGACTGAGCTATCCCGGCGTCGGGGCGCGCATTATAGGGTGAGGTCTGGATCGCGACAATCAAACACGGCGAGCGCCGCATAGCTGCCTCATCGGTGCGGATCGACCAGACCCATACGCGCCGCCTCGAGCGTGGCTTCGGCGCGGCTGGAGATGTCGAGCTTGCGATAGATGGCCTTGATGAAGCCGGCCGCCGTGTTGCGACTGACGCCGAGCTGACTGGCGACTTCGGGCAGGCGATAGCCCTTGGCGATCAGCACCAGGGTCTCGCGTTCGCGATTCGAGAGTTTGGCGCTCCCGTCGTCCGCACCGCCGACGGCACCCCCGAAGAAGCGCAACAGCCGCTGGGCGATCACCGGCGACAGCGGCGGTTCGCCGGAAACGATGCCGCGCAGCGCTCGAACCACCTTGTCCGTCGGCTGGTCCTTGAGCAGATAGCCGCTGGCACCCGCACGCAGCGCCGGGAATAGGTGTCGGTCGTCTGCATAGATGGTGGTGACGACGCACTGGCATTGATGCGGCGTCAGTTCGCGGATCAGTTCCACGCCCGAGCCGTCGGGCAGGCCCAGATCGATCAACGCGATGTCGGGCACGTATGCGCGCAGGAGCCCGCGCGCCGCAGCCAGCGAGCCGGCATGGTGAACCGTAAGCCCCGGAAATGCCGCGGCCAGAATGTCCTGCAGCCACTGCGCCGGCGCGCTCAGATCCTCGACTACCCAACCGATGCGCACGTCGGTTCGCCCACTCAGCTCAGCTGTAGCAGCCTAACGCAAATCCGCCGCCGCGGTCGATCGTCGCGCAGCCTGCTCGATTCGCCCGCAGTGCTCTCGGATGGATCGAGCGATGGTCCTTTGTCGAGGATGGTTAGCGGCACGTAGATGGATGGTAAGAAACCGGTCAATATTGCATCGGTTGAGGCAGGCCCGAGCCGATGACATCGCGGACAGGGCAGCGCCGCTCCGCTTCTCGATCTGCGTGATCCCTCGTGTTGCGGACCATCGTGAACCTCTCGACTCACGCCGGCACGAGCTCGAGGATCGAAGGCGACCCAGTCTGACCTGTGGGTCAGTCACAGGTCGGTTCGATTAGCAGCAGGTCGAGTCTGAGATCGAGCCTATGCGGCGGTTCGTAGGTCACGACCAGCGCGCAATCGAGTCCTTGGGCACGTTGTTGCAGCGCGTGCAGGGTGAGCTCGGCGGCGACGACGGCCGGAGTCAGACGTGCCTCGACGCACAGTCGGCCGTTGGCAGCGGTGAGTTGGACGCTGAGTGTGCCTTGCGCCTCGCCGGCGAGGGTGACCAGCTCGCGCAGGCAGCGATGCAGCAGCAGGGCCTGATGGCCTTCCAGGCTCGCCATCGGCAGCGGCTCGACCGGATGCCAGTGCAAGGTCACGTCGGCTGCATCCGCGTGTTCACGCAAATCGCCGCGACACCAGCCGAGGATGTCGTCGAGCCTTTGGCCATGCGCCGCCAGCCCCTGTAACACGAGGCGCAGCTCCGCGAGGGCATGCCGGGCCAGGTCCTGAGTCGGGCCGCTGCTTCGGTGGAGCAGGTCGAGCACGGCCGCACCGACGTCGTCGTGCAGTGCGCGCGCGATCCGTTCGCGTTCTCGCTGCGCGCCTTGCTCGATCGCGTGGCGCCACGCGTGCATGCGCTCGACGATGCGGTGCGCAGCGCGGGCATTGCGCAAGTCATCGTTGCAGAACAAACGTCGGCCGTGGTCGGGGAACTCCAACCGTAGCCCCGCCTTGCCACCGACGTCGGGCAGCAACAGGGTGGCGCCGTCATTCGACAGTGTCGGTTGCGCGGGGGGCGTTGGCAGTTCGTGGATTTGCAGCGGCGTAAAAAGGGCGCTCGCGGCCTGGCGCCAGACGGCGCCGGCGCTTGCAGGGTTTGCGGTACCCAGTACCGAAAGCACCGAGTCGAGGCACGCCCGACGGCCCCGGCTGTGTTGCCACAGCCAGGTCCGAAGCGGTAGATACAGCCAGGAAACGATCAGCAGCGAGGCCAGCATCGCATCCTCGTAGGCCATGCCGAGCCAATGCAAAATGCAGAGATCGATGAGGATAAAAAGCGGGCCGCCGGTGGCCACGGTCCAGGCCGTAAACCACCAGCGGTCGAGATCGAACAGGCGGTAGCGCAGCACGCCGAGCGCAAGACCGCCGTAGATTATTAGGAACAAGGCGAAGGCGTATGCTTGATGGGCGCCGGCGTCATGCCCGAGCAGCGCTGGAACGAAGATCACCGCGAGAAAGGTGCCGCCGCCGCCGAGCCAGGCCAACAGAAACCAGGTCAGCGCGGCACGCTCGAGTGGACGGCCGCGCGAGCGCCGCCATTGCAGTGCGGCGAAGACGGCCGTCAAAAAAAAGCCGGCCAGTACTGGCAGGCGCAGGGCGATATCGAAGTCGGACAGAACGCCGGCCGCGTATAGGGCGACGATCGAGCCATAGACGAGCAGCAGCAAGCGTCCGGCCGGTGCTCGACCGAGCCGCTGCGGGTAATGCCACAGCGTCGCCGTGAACGCCGCGCAAAACAGCAGTGTGCAGGCACCGTTGAGCAGGTGCAGGCTGCGGAACCATGCGCCGTCCAGCGCCAGTTCGCGGCTGCTGTAGACCGCGGCCGTCCCTGCGCTGGCCAACAGCGCCAGTCCGGACAGGCCGACGTGGGCGGCCGCCCGGTCGGAGCGCCGAAACGCCCACACGCCGGCGCCGACGAGCGCCCCGGCGCCGCCCACCAGCAGCTGTAACCAGAATGTCACCGGTAGTGTCGACAGCGGGCGCCGCGGGGCCGGCGTCAGACACCAGCGCTGGCCGTCCACGCTCTGGATGCATACACAGGTGCTGGCGAGCCGCTTCGCCAGCGCATCCTGACGCTGCAGGAAGCGATCGAAGTCGGCGCGTTCGACGAAACGCGTGTCGGGTTCGGGCGTCAGGTCGGCTGCCTCGAGCGGCAGCCAGTGCCGACCGCAGCCGATGCGATCCACCCGCGTGCCGGCCGGAATCTGCGCCGCAGGTCCGCGGGCACGTTCCACGACGAGACCGGGGCCGCTGCCGTCGCCGCGCAGTTGAAGACCGGTCCAGGGCGTCTGCCGCGCGATGGTGATCAAGCCCAGGATCACGATCAGCACGAGCACGAGCGCTGCCGTCATCCACGGCATCGGGGCCCGGGGCGGTGTGTATCGGTGATCGTCGGAATGTGCCACGATCCCAGCATAGCCCGCCGCTGCCGTCGCCGCGCCCCCGAATCAGGGTGGGGCTCGGGTCACAATCGCGCAGGGGCCACCGACGCGCGGGGATTTGCCCGCCGTGGACGGCACGGCGTCGTCGGAGCGGGACACTCATGTCGATCCCAGCGCCGGTGCCAAGGTGAAACCGTCCAAGATTCTGCTGTTCATCGCGACCGCGACCGCGATCGGCCTGTTCTTTTACGTCGACGGGGGGCGGTGGTTGAGTTTCGCGGCGCTGAAGACGCAGCTGACCGAGATCCAGGCCTGGCGGGCATCGCAACCGCTTTTGGCGACGGCCGTGTTCTTCATGGTCTACGTCTTGGTGACGGCGCTGTCCTTGCCGGGTGCGGCGGCGATGACCCTGGCAGCCGGGGCGGTGTTCGGACTGGTCTGGGGCAGCGTGCTCGTCTCGTTCGCCTCCAGCATCGGGGCGCTGCTGGCTTTCTTGCTGGCGCGCTACTTGTTCCGGGATGTCATCGAGGCGCGGTGGTCGCAGCGGCTCGGCACGATCAACGAGGGGCTCGATCGTGACGGCGCTTTCTATCTGTTCACGCTGCGGCTGGTCCCGGTCATCCCGTTTTTCCTGATCAACCTCTTGCTCGGGTTGACCAGGATGCCGGCGCGCACGTTCTACTGGGTCAGCCAGGCGGGCATGCTGCCGGGCACGTTGGTGTACGTGAACGCGGGTACCCGGCTCGCCGAGATCGACGCTCCACTGGACCTGCTCTCCGTGACCGTGCTCGGCGCGTTCGCATTGCTGGCCGCGTTTCCGTGGATCACCCGCATCGCGCTGCGCGGGTTGGATCGGCGCCGGCGGTACGCGCGCTGGCGAAGGCCGGCGCGCTCCGATCGCAATCTGATCGTGATCGGTGCCGGTGCCGCCGGTCTGGTTACCGCGTACATCGCCGCCGCAGTCAAGGCCAGGGTCACCTTGATCGAGTCCCACGCGATGGGCGGCGACTGCCTCAACTCCGGCTGTGTGCCGAGCAAGGCGCTGATCCAATGCGCAAAGCTCGCGCATCGGATGCGGCAGGCGGGCCGCTGGGGACTGGACCCGGTGACGCCGTCGTTCTCGTTCAAAGCGGTGATGGCGCGGGTTCATGCCGTGATCGCCGCCATCGCCCCCCACGACAGCGTCGAGCGCTATACCGCGCTCGGCGTCGAGGTCCGCCGTGGGCACGCACGCCTGGTGGATCCGTGGACGGTCGAAGTCCGCGATGCGCAAGGCAACCGCGAGCGCCTGAGCGCCCGCAGCATCGTGCTGGCCACTGGCGCGCGTCCTAGCGTGCCGGCGTTACCGGGACTCGAAAGCGTGGACTACCTCACTTCGGAGAATCTATGGGATCGGCTCAAGGATCGGGAGCAAGCGCCGCAGCGGCTCCTCGTGCTCGGCGGCGGGCCGATCGGCTGTGAGCTCGCGCAGGGCTTCGCCCGCCTGGGCGTGCAGGTGACGCAGGTCGAGATGATGCCGCAACTGATGGGGCGCGAGGACGAGGAAGTCTGCGACTTCGTCCGTCGCACCTTGGAGGCGGAGGGCGTGCAGGTGCTCGTCGGCCAGCGCGCGGTGCGGGTCGAGCGTGACGGGGAGCGCAAGTGGCTGGTCGTCGCCGGATCGGCCGGCGAGCAGCGCCTTTTGTTCGACGAGATCCTGGTCGCGGTCGGCCGGCAGGCGCGGCTGGAAGGCTATGGCCTGGAGGAGCTCGGCATTCCGGCGCAACGCACGATCCAGACCAACGACTACCTGGAGACCGTCTACCCGAACATCTACGTGGCCGGGGACGCGGCGGGACCCTACCAGTTCACCCACGCCGCCGCGCACCAGGCCTGGTATGCCGCCGTCAACGCGCTGTTCGGTCGCTTCAAGCGCTTCAAGGTGGACCATTCGCTGATCCCCGCGGTGACCTTCGTCGATCCCGAAGTGGCCCGCGTCGGCGTCAACGAGCGAGAGGCCCGAGAACGGGGGCTGGCGTACGAAGTCACCCGCTATGACCTCCGTGACCTCGATCGCGCGATCGCCGAAGGTCACGCCGAAGGCTGGATCAAGCTGCTCACCGTGCCGGGCAGGGATCGCATTCTGGGCGTGACCATCGTTGGCGAACGCGCAGGCGACATGCTCGCCGAGTTCGTGCTGGCCATGAAGCACGGCCTGGGGCTAAAGAAGATCCTGGCGACGATCCACCCGTACCCGACCTGGGCCGAGGCGAACAAGCTTGCATCGGGGGCGTGGCAGCGCACGCGCATGCCGCCCGCCCTGCTGCGCTGGCTGCGGGTCTATCACGACTGGATGAGGACGTGATGTCGAGAAGGGGGGGACGGAACTCGGCGCCACTGGCGCGCGAAGGGCGCATCGGCCTTCACCGTGTATCCGGCCCACAGGGCGACGGCAAAGGGACGGTGACGCTCGGCATCGTCATTCCAATGTTGAACGAGGCCGCGCAATTGCCGAGCTTGCTGGAGCATCTCTTGCCTTTCGTGCGTCGGGGCACCGAGGTGGTGCTGGTCGATGGCGGCAGTGACGATGACTCCGTTGCGCTGGCGCGCGCGGCCGGTTTCACGGTGCTGGAGAGCGCGCCGGGGCGGGCGCGGCAGATGAACCTCGGTGCGCGCGCGAGCCGCGGCGAGGCGCTGCTGTTCTTGCACGCCGACACCCGCTTGCCAGCGGATGCGCTGGCCGCCGTCGACACCGCCTTGCGTCATCACGTGTGGGGGCGCTTCGACGTCAGCATCGCCGGTCGATCACCGCTGTTGCCGATGGTGGCCATGCTGATGAACCTGCGCTCGCGCCTGAGCGGCATCGCCACCGGCGACCAGGCGATCTTCATGACACGCCGGGCCTTCGACGCGGTGGGCGGCTTTCCCGACCAGCCGCTGATGGAAGACCTGGCCATCTGCCAGTCGCTCAAGCGCCTGGGTCGGCCGGCCTGTCTGAAGCTGCGCGTGACCACGTCGGGACGCCGCTGGGACACGCGCGGCGTATGGCGCACCATCGCGCTGATGTGGTGGCTGCGCTGGCGGTATTGGCGCGGCGCATCTCCCGAAGCGCTGGCCAAAGCCTATCGATGATCTCCGTGCGCACCATCGTGTTCGCCAAGGCCCCGCAGCCGGGTCTGGTCAAGACCCGGCTCATTCCGGCCCTCGGCGCCGAGGGCGCGGCGCGTTTGGCCGCGCGCATGCTCCGGCACACCGTGACCCAGGCACTGGCGGCGAATGCCGGAGCGGTCGAGCTGTGCGTGGCGCCGGAGCCGGACGCGCCGATCTGGCGCCCCTACCACGCGCACGCGTGGCGCGTCGATTGGCGATCGCAAGGCGAGGGCGATCTCGGCGTGCGGCTCGCGCGTGCCGCCCGACGCGCCATCGATGCCGGCGAACCCGTACTGCTCATCGGCACGGATTGTCCGGCACTCGATGCGATACGGCTGCGCGAGGCCGCGCGACGACTGGCCCGCCACGACGCGGTGATCGTCCCCAGCGCCGACGGTGGTTACGTTCTGCTGGGCTTGCGGCGTTTCCACGACAGTCTGTTTCACGCCATGGCATGGAGTACGGACCGCGTGGCCTGCGAAACCCTGAAGCGGCTGCGCGCGCTCGGCTGGTCGGTCGCACGACGGCCAGGGCTGCGGGACATCGACACACCGGCGGACCTCGTGGCCTTGCCGGGCGACTGGCGGGAGTGATGCGCAAGGGCATCGGCCCGGCGAGCCGGTGTTCGAGGGTGTCGATGTTCGAGGCGGCGGGCGCGCTCGATGACCGATCGACGCCGGGCGTATGGCGTGACGCGTTCCGACCAGTTGCGCTACTGCACCGGACCCTGCCTATTGATCGACCCGATCGTCCGCGGCCTGCAACGTGTTGTGCATCAACATCGCGACGGTCATCGGGCCGACGCCGCCGGGTACCGGCGTGATCGCACGTGCGCGCGTGCGCGCCACATCGAACTCCACATCGCCGACCAGGCGGCCGTCGGCGAGGCGGTTGATGCCGACGTCGATGACGATCGCGCCGGGCTTGATCCACTCGCCCTTGACCATCGCCGGCTTGCCGACGGCGACGACGAGAATGTCGGCGCGCGCGACCTCGGCGGCGACGTCGGCGGTGAAGCGGTGGCAGCACACGGCGGTGGCACCGGCGAGCATCAGTTCGAGCATCATCGGCCGGCCGACGTGGTTGCTGGCGCCGACGACCACCGCGGTGCGGCCCTTGAAGGTCTCGCCGGCGCTGCGCAGAAGCTCCATCACGCCAAATGGCGTGCATGGCCGCAGCGCCGGGCGCCGCTGCGCGAGGCGGCCGATGTTGTACGGATGAAAGCCGTCCACATCCTTGCCCGGCAGGATGCGTTCGGTGATCGCGGTGGCGTCGAGCTGCGCCGGCAGCGGCAGTTGCACGAGGATGCCGTCGATGTCGGCATCGGCATTGAGCGCGTCGACCGCGGCCAGCAATTCGGCCTGAGTGACGGTGGCATCGAAGTGCAGCGGTACCGAGCGGATGCCGAGCTTCTCGCAGGTCAGGCGCTTGTTGCGCACGTAGACCTCGGAAGCCGGGTCGTTGCCGACCAGCACCGTGGCCAGCGCCGGCGGACGCAGGCCGCGCGCCAGACGCGCCTGGATCCTGCGGCGCACGCGGTCATGCACGAGGGCGGCGACGGCCTTGCCGTCGATCAGTTGAGCGCTCAAGGCGGCGGACATCCAGCGGCGGGCGGGCGCGCATTGTAAGCCGTCGGCGCGAGGCGCCACGCCGACGATGGCGTAAACTCCGCGCCTCGTGAAGCCGCCTGCGCCCAAGTCCGTGCTAAAGATCGACCGCCTCTCGCTAAGCCGCGGCGATCGCGTGCTGTTCAGCGGCCTGAGCCTGAGTCTGAGTGCCGGCGAACTGCTGCACGTGCGCGGCGCCAACGGCTGTGGCAAGACCAGTCTGCTCGAAGCGCTCGCCGGTTTGCGCCGCGTCGCATCGGGCGTGATCCGCACGCAGCCCGATCCGCTGCCGCTGCACTGGATCGGCCATCGCAATGCGCTGTCTGCGTCCTTGTCGCCGCTGCAGAACCTTGAATTCTGGGCCGGACTCCATGGCGCGGATGCCGCCGCGGCCGATGCGGCGCTCGCAGCGGTCGGGCTCAAGCCGGCGGTGCGCAAACGCGCCGTGCGCAGCTTGTCGGCCGGGCAGAAGCGGCGCTGCGCGCTGGCGCGCCTGCTGCTGCAGGTACGCGCGCTGTGGCTGCTCGACGAGCCGCTCGACGGCCTCGACGCGGACGGCATCGCGCTGATGGCGGACCTGCTGCGCGCGCACCTCGACGGCGGCGGGTTGGTCGTGATGACCAGCCACCAGATGCTGCCGGCAGCGTTGCCCGGCGTGCGCGAGCTGGCGCTCGACCGGCTGGGGTCGTCATGAGGGCGCTGGTCGCAGTGATGTGCCGCGAACTGCGCCTGGCCGCGCGTGCGCGCAGCGACTGGCTGATGCCGCCGTTCTTCCTGCTCGTGGTCGTGACCGTCTTTGGCTTTGGCGCCGAACCGAATGACCCGCGCCTGTCCGCGTTCGCGCCGGCGATCCTCTGGGTCGCGAGTCTGCTCGCGGCACTGCTGACGCTCGAACGCCTGTTCCGCGCCGACTACGAGGACGGCACGCTCGAACAGATGATGCTCGCGCCGCTGCCGCTGTACCTGTCGGCTGCCGGCAAGCTGATCGCGCACTGGGTATTGACCGGCCTGCCGCTGGTGCTGCTGTCGGCGCCGCTCGGTGTGGCGCTCGGACTCGACGGCGCGGACGTGCGCGTGCTGGTCGCCGGTCTGGCGCTGGGCACGCCGTGCATCAGCGCGATCGGCGGCTTCGTCGCCGCGCTGACCGTCGGCCTGCCGCGTGCCGGCCTGCTGCTGCCGGTGCTGGTGCTGCCGCTGATCGTGCCGGTGGTGATCTTCGGTGCCGGCGCGGTGCGCAGCGCACAGCAGGGTCTGCCGGTGGATGCTCCGTTATACTTTCTGGCCGCGATACTCGCCGTGTGCCTGACCCTCGTGCCCTGGGTCTTGAGCGCAGCCTTACGCAACGCCGTCGACTGACCCGCGAACGATCCGATGTGGACCTGGTTCCATCGTCTTGCCTCGCCGCCGCATTTCTTCCGGCTGGCCGAGCGTTGGCTGCCGTGGGTCGGTGTCACTGCGCTGGCCTTGCTGGCCTGGGGCTGGATCGGTGGCCTGGTGTTCGCGCCGCCGGATTATCAGCAGAAGGACGCTTTTCGCATCATCTACGTGCACGTGCCGACGGCGGCGGCGTCGCTGTCGCTGTACACGCTGATGGCGGTCGCCGGGGCGGTCGCGCTGATCTGGCGCATGAAGCTCGCCGAGTGTGTGCTCGTCGCCACCGCGCCGGTCGGCGCCGGCATGACCGTGGTCGCGCTGGTCACCGGCATGCTCTGGGGCAAACCGATGTGGGGCACTTACTGGGTCTGGGATGCGCGCCTGACCTCCGAGCTGGTGCTGCTGTTTCTCTATCTGGGCGTGATCGGTCTGCAACAGGCTTTCGAAGACGCGCGCGCCGCGGCGCGCGCCTGCGCGCTGCTGGCGATCGTCGGCGTGATCAACGTGCCGATCGTGAAGTACTCGGTGGAGTGGTGGAACTCGTTGCACCAGACTTCGACGATCCTCAAGCTCGGCAAGCCGACGATCACGATGGACATGGCCGTGCCGCTGTACGCCGCGCTCGTGGGCACCTTTTTGCTGTGCGCCTACGCGATCCTGCGCCGCGTGCAGAACGAGCTGCTGTGGCGCGAACGCCGCAGCGGCTGGGTCGCGGAACTGCTGCGCTGAAGCGGGGTCTGCGCATGAATCCACTGCAGCCGGCGAGCTGATTCGATGGACACGCACTTCTGGCAGATGAGTGGTTACGCGGTCTACGTCTGGGGCAGCTTCGGCGTGGCGGCGCTGGTCTTCGCCTGGGCCTGGCTCGCACCGCTGCGGCGGCGGCGTGCGCTGCTGGACGCGATCCGCGAAGCCGCGGAGGACGCATGACCCGGCGACAGCAGCGCATGGTGGCGGTCGGCGCCCTGGTGATCGGCCTGGGTCTGGCGGCGGCGCTCGGCTTCACCGCGATGCGCAAGAACATGATGTACTTCTACACGCCCAGCGATGTCGCCGCCGAGCCGCCGTCGGCGGACGCCTTGATCCGTCTCGGCGGGCTGGTCGTCGCCGGCAGCGTCGAGCGCGGCGAGGGTCTCAAAGTCCGCTTCACCCTCGCCGACTGCGAGTCCGAGCTGCCGGTGCGCTACGAGGGCATCCTGCCCGACCTGTTCCGCGAAGGGCAGGGCATCGTCGCCACCGGGCGTGTCGGCAGCGACGGCGTGTTCACTGCGCAGGAAGTGCTCGCCAAGCACGACGAGCAATACATGCCGCCGGAACTCGCCGAGAAGCTGACCGATGACAGCGGCAAGCATTCCTGCGCCGAGTTCAAGCCCGTGTACGGCGCAAAGCAGACCTCATGATCCCCGAGCTCGGTCATTTCGCGATGCTCGCGGCCTTGGCGGTCGCGCTGATCCAGTTCGTCGTGCCGTTCGTCGGTGCCTGGAAGCGCGAGCCGCGCTGGATGGCGGTGGGCGCATCCGCGGCGCAGACCCAGTTTGTGCTGATCCTCATCGCCTACGCCTGCCTGACCTGGGCCTTCGTCGAGCGCGACTGGTCGGTGGTCTATGTGGCCGCCAACGCGCATTCGCAGTTGCCGCTGATGTATCGCATCAGCGCCGTCTGGGGCGCACACGAGGGCTCGATGTTGCTGTGGATGCTGATGCTCACCGGCTGGGGCGCGGCGGTGTCGGTGTTCAGCCGCAGCCTGCCGCGCGAGGTGCAGGCGCAGGTGCTCGCGGTGATGGGCGCGCTGTGCGTCGGCTTTCTGCTGTTCATGCTGCTGACCTCGAACCCCTTCGAGCGTCACTTCCCGGTGCCCGAGGACGGACGCGATCTCAATCCGCTGCTGCAGGACCCGGGCCTGATCGTGCATCCGCCGCTGCTGTACATGGGCTATGTCGGCTTCTCGGTGGCTTTTGCGTTCGCGATTGCGGCGCTGATCGGCGGGCGGCTCGACGCGGCCTGGGCGCGCTGGACGCGGCCGTGGACGACCTCGGCCTGGCTGTTCCTGACGCTGGGCATCACCCTCGGGTCCTGGTGGGCCTACCACGAACTCGGCTGGGGCGGCTGGTGGTTCTGGGACCCGGTGGAGAACGCCTCGTTCCTGCCGTGGTTGGTCGGCACCGCACTGATCCATTCGCTGGCGGTCAGCGAGAAGCGCGGTCTGCTCAAGTCGTGGACGGTGCTGCTCGCGATCCTCGCGTTCGCGCTGTCGCTGCTCGGCACCTTTCTCGTGCGCTCCGGCATCCTCGTGTCCGTGCACGCTTTCGCCACCGATCCGGCGCGTGGCGTGTTCATCCTCGCCTTTCTCGGCGTCGTGCTCGGTGTCGCTTTTGCGCTGTATGCCTGGCGCGCGCAGCGTTTCGTCGCGGACGGCGAGCTCGCGCTGTTCTCGCGTGAGGGCTTGTTGCTGCTGAACAATGTCTTTCTGGTGATCGCGGCGGCAGCGGTGCTGATCGGTACGCTGTATCCGCTGATCGTCGACGCCCTCGGCCTCGGCAAGATCTCGGTCGGCCCGCCGTACTTCAATGCCGTGTTCTTGCCGCTGACGGCGCCGCTGGTGGTGCTGATCGGCCTGGCGTCGGTGATCGGCTGGAAGCGCGCGAACGCGGCGGACGCGCTGCGCCGCCTGCGCTGGCCGGCGCTGATCGCCTTCGTCGGTGGCCTCGCGCTGCCGTGGCTGATACAGCAAAAGCTGCTGCTGATCAGTGTCGGCGGCAGCATGCTGGCGCTCTGGACCATGATCATGGCCCTTGAAGAACCGTGGCGGCGCTGGCGCACGCGCGGCCTTGGCGGTCTGACGCAGATCTCGCGCAGCGTCTGGGGCATGACGCTGGCGCACTTGGGCATCGGCATCTGGGTGCTCGGCGTGAGCTTCGTCAGCCTGTACAGCATCGAGCGGGACGTGCGCCTCGGCCCGGGGCAGGCCACCGAGTTGGCCGGCTACCGCTTCGAGCTCGAACGCATCGAGCACTTTGCCGGCCCGAACTACGATGCCGACCGCGCCATCGTCACGGTCACTCATAACGACGAGCCCATCGCCGAGCTGTATCCGCAGAGGCGGCTATACCGCGCACAGGGCAGCGTTATGACCGAAGCCAGCGTCGATCACAATCCGCTGCGCGATCTGTACGTCGCACTCGCCGAGCCGCTCGATAACGGCGAATGGGCGATGCGCGTCTACGTCAAGCCGATGATGCGGCTGGTGTGGTTCGGCGGCGTGCTGATGGCGCTCGGCGGCGCGCTCGCGGCGAGCGATCGCCGCTACCGCCTGGCGCGGATGCTGCGGGAGAAGGCACCGATTCCCGGCGGAGTGACCGCCTGATGCGTCTGCGCTATCTGCTGCCCGCGGCGGTGCTGGTGGTGCTGATCGTGCTGTTCGCATTCGGCCTGCAACACGATCCACGCGCGGTGCCGTCGCCGCTGATCGGCAAGCCGGCGCCGGATTTTTCGCTGCGCGTGGTCGGCGCGGACACACCATTCACCCGCGACGATCTACTCGGTCGCCCGCTGCTGGTGAACTTCTGGGCGAGCTGGTGCGTGGCCTGCCGCGTCGAGCATCCGCTGCTGATGGAGCTGGCGCGTCAGGGCGTCGAGATCGTCGGCATCGACTACAAGGACACCGATGCCGAAGGCCTGCGCTGGCTACAGCGCCACGGCAATCCGTACCGCCACGTCGTCGCCGACACGCAGGGCACGGCCGGACTCGACTGGGGGGTCTACGGCGTGCCCGAGACCTTCGTGCTCGACGCCAAGGGCATCATCGTCCACAAGCACATCGGCCCGCTCGACGAAGACGCCTGGCGCAGCACGATCGCACCACTGCTGGCGGGTACCCAGGGTTGACGACGATGCGGATATCCTTGCTGCCGTGCGCCCTGCTGCTCACCGCCATCACGCTGCGTGCAGCGGCGCAGCCCGGCGAGCTCACGCCGCAGCAGGCCGCGCGCTATCAGGCGCTGGTGAGCGAGCTGCGCTGCCTGGTGTGCCAGAACCAGTCGATCGCCGACTCGAATGCGCCGCTCGCCGCCGACCTGCGCGAGCAGGTCCGCAGCCAGATCCTCGCCGGCCGCAGCGACGAGGCGATCCGCGACTACGTCACCGCGCGCTACGGCGATTTCGTGCTGTACCGGCCGCCGTTCAAGCCGTCGACGTGGATGCTCTGGGTCGGACCGTTCCTGCTGCTGGCGGCCGCGCTGGCGTTCACGCTGCGCTTCGTGCGCCGCAGCCCGCGTGCATCTGCCGCGCCGGTCGATCCGAACCGACTACAGCGTCTGCTCGACGAGGAATCGAAGTGAAGGCCGTGACGCGGGTGACCCCATGATCGGGGTATGGATGGCGGCGATCGTGCTGATCGCGGTGGGGCTCGCGCTGTGGCCACTGTGGGCCGGCCGGCCCGGCCTGGGGCCGCGGCGGCGCACGCTCAACGTCGCCGGTTATCGCGGTCGGCTCACCGAAATCGACGCCGAGCTGGCCGCCGGGACCATCACCGCGGAAGCGGCGCAGGCGCTGCGCGAGGAAGCCGCGGCACGCCTTTTGGCGGACGCCGAGGAAGCCGCCGAGCCGAGGCACGACGCGGGTTCCGACGCCCGCGCCTGGGGGCTGTTCGCCGCCGCGGCGCTGCTGATCGTGCTGGTCAGCGGCCTCGGCTACTGGTTCGGTGACAGCCGCGAACTGGCGCAATGGATCGAACAGTCGCGCCGCGATCCCGCCGGCGCGCAGCGGCTGTCGATCGAGAGCATGGTGGCGCGGATGGAACGGCGCCTCGAGGACGAGCCGCAGGACGCCGAGGGCTGGGCCATGCTCGGGCGCTCGTACTTCGTCATCGGCCGGCACGAGGACGCGGCGGTCGCCTTCGATCGCGCCAACCGCCTGACCGCCGCCGCGCCGCGCGCCGACTGGCTGGCCAGCGAAGCCGAGGTGCACGTGATGCTGCAGGGCCACGATTTCCGCGGACTGCCGCGGCAGTTGTTCGAGCGCGCGCTGGCGATCGAGCCGGGCCATCCGAAAGCGCTGTGGTACGCCGGCCTTGCCGCCGCACAGGCCGGCGAGTTCGCGCTGGCCGTCGAGCGTTGGCAAGCGCTGCGCGAGGGCGAGCTGCCGGATGAGTTCCGGGCGGTGCTCGACGAGCGGCTGCAGGAGCTGGCACAGCTCGCGGCAAAGCCGGCGCCGGTCGCCTCCGCAGCGGCGAGCGCCGATCCGGCGCCCGAGCCGCGTCTGGTGCTCGAGATCGAGCTCGCCGACGAGCTTGCCAACAGTGTCGGCGCCAGCGACGTACTGTTCGTGATTGCGCGCCGCCCGGATGCTCCGGGCCCGCCGCTCGCCGTGCGTCGGCTGTCGGCCGGCATGCTGCCGACCCGCGTCGTGCTGGACGACAGCCACGCGATGGCACCGGGCATGAAGCTTTCGCTCGCCGACGAATGGGAAGTCGTCGCCCGCATCAGCCGCGACGGTACGCCGCAGGCCAAGTCCGGCGATTTCGAGGGCCGTCTGCGTCTCGGCCGCGGCGATGCCGGCAAGCCGGTCGCGCTGCGCATCGACCGCCGGCTACCGTGAGCGGCGGCCGCACCCAAATTGCTTAGTCACCCGAGGTTCGATTCATGACCGAAGTGCTCAGAGAGATTCCAGATGCCTCGCGGCTATATCTCAAGGCCGCCGGTACGCTGACCAAGAAGCCCAAGGACACGCCGACGCTGCCGACGTCGTCGGTGCGGGTCGAGCGCGTCAGCGCCGACGCCGGGCACCTGGCCGAGTACGCGGCGATCTGCGGCTTCGAAGAAACCACGCATCTGCCGATCACCTTTCCGCACGTGATGGCCGGTGCCTTACATCTTTACCTGATGACGCAGAAGCCGTTTCCGTTTCCGCTCCTGGGTCTCGTGCACATCCGCAACGAGATTCGCCAGCACCAGGCGCTGACGGCGGACGGTGTGTTCGACTTGCAGGTGCGCATCGGCGAGGCGCGTTCGGTGCGCCAGGGCATTGAATTCGATCTGTTGACCGAGGCCCTGCGCGACGGCGAGGCGCTGTGGAGCGAAACCAGCACCATCCTGCATCGCCGGCCGGCGCCCAAGTCGGCAGTGGCGCCGCGCCCACAGCCGCCGGCGTCGTTGGCCGAATATCGCAGCTTCAGTGCGCCCGCCGACATCGGCCGGCGTTACGCCAAGGTCGGCCGTGACTACAACCCGATCCATCTGGCGCCGTGGACCGCGAGACTGTTCGGCTTCAAGCGCCACATCGCCCACGGCATGTGGTCGGCGGCGCGCTGCGCGGCCGTGCTCGAGCGTGAGCTCGGCCGCGCGCCCAAGGAGCTGTCCGTGCAGTTCAAGCAGCCGCTGTTCCTGCCGGGCAAGGTCGCACTCAAGTTCGTCCGCGGACGAGACGGTATCGACTTCTCGCTGCTGTCGGCACGCTCGGACAAGACCCATCTGACGGGGGTGCTGCGTTAGACTAAGCATCCGCCGAAGAACGAGAAGGAACGCCTCATGCGCATCCGCAAAGCGGTCTTTCCGGTGGCTGGACTGGGGACGCGGTTTCTGCCCGCGACCAAGGCCAGCGCCAAGGAAATGCTGCCCGTCGTCGACAAGCCGCTGATCCAGTATGCCGTGCAGGAGGCGATCAGCGCGGGCGCCCAGGAGCTGATCTTCATCACCGGCCGCTCGAAGAACTCCATCATGGATCACTTCGACAAGGCCTACGAACTCGAAGCCGAGCTGCAGGGCCGCGGCAAGGAAAAGCTGCTCGCGGCAGTGCAGGACATCGTGCCGCCGGGCGTGACCTGCATCTTCATCCGCCAGGCCGAAGCCTTAGGTCTGGGCCACGCCGTGCTGTGCGCATGGCCGGCCGTCGGCGACGAGGACTTCTACGTGATCCTTGCCGACGACCTGATCGACGGCCGCCTGCAACCGGCGCTGGCACAGATGCATCGCGTGTATCAGCAGTACGGCACCAGCGTACTCGCGGTGCAGCGCGTGCCCAAGGACGAGGTCAGCAGCTACGGCATCGTCGACACCCAGCCGGTGGGGCCGGGGCTCTCGGAGATCCGGCGCATGGTCGAAAAACCCAAGCCCGAGGACGCGCCGAGCAATCTCGCCGTGGTCGGTCGCTATATTCTCACGCCGCGCATCTTCAAGTTGCTCGAACGCACCCAGCGCGGCGCCGGCGGCGAGATCCAGCTCACCGATGCGATCAGCGCGATGCTGCAGGAGCAGACCGTGCTGGCCTACGAGTTCGAGGGCACGCGCTACGACTGCGGCTCCAAGCTCGGCTACCTGCGCGCGAACGTCGAGTATGGACTCAAGCACCCCGAACTGGCCGACGAGTTTCGCGCCTACCTCGAAGCACTGACCGCCGACTGGAAGCCCGGCGCGAAGAAGGCACGAGCCTAGCCGGCATGTGTCGAGCATGACGGATCAGACCGAACAGCCCTCGCGGAGACTGCCCCCGCAGCGGCGCCACCCGCAGCGGACCTAGGCCTGCACAGGACCTTGGCAAATGACGACGAGCAAGTATCGTAGCTTCATCGAGTCTTCCTCCATCCAGGGCGCCAATGCGTCCTACGTCGAAGCGTATTACGAACGGTTTCTGGAGGACCCGGACTCGGTCGATCCGGCGTGGCGGGCTTACTTCAGGCTGATCCAGGATCAGAACGCGCCGCGCGAGACGGCGCATAGCGAGGTCGTCGCCCGCTTCGAGCGGCTGGCGCGTGAGCCGCGCCGGGTCGTCGCCGCAGAGGCCGGCTTCGATGCGCGCGCCGCGGAGAAGCAGGCCGGCGTGCTGCGCCTGATCAACTACTACCGTGTGCGCGGCCATCAGGCGGCCAAACTCGATCCGCTGGGGCTGGCGCCGATCACGCGCGTACCGGATCTCGATCCGGACTTTCATGGCCTCGGGCCACAGGACATGGACACGGTGTTCAACACCGGTTCGCTGGCGGTGGGCCAGGACCGCCTGCCGCTCAAGGACATCATCCGCATCCTCAAAAGCGTGTACACCGACACCATCGGTGCGGAGTACATGTACCTGACCGAGACCGAGGAGAAACGCTGGATCCAGCGCAGACTCGAAGGCATGGCCTTCCAGCCCAGACTGACGAGCGAGCGCAAACTCGAAGTGCTGCGCCAGCTCGTCGCCGCCGAAGGTCTGGAACGCTATCTGCACAAGAAGTACGTCGGCCAGAAACGCTTTTCGCTCGAAGGCGGCGATGCGCTGATCCCGGCGCTCGACGAGGTGCTGCACGCCTGCGCTGCGCGCGACGTCGAAGAAATCGTCATCGGCATGGCCCATCGCGGCCGCCTCAACGTGCTGGTCAACATCCTCGGCAAGTCACCCAAGGAGCTGTTCGCCGAGTTCGAGGGCAAGTACAGCGCCGAGGACCTGAAGAAGGCAGGCGACGTGAAGTACCACATGGGCTTCTCCACCGACGTCGAGGTCGGCGGCAAGCGTCTGCACCTGGTGCTGGCGTTCAATCCCTCGCACCTGGAGATCGTCAATCCGGTGGTCGAGGGGTCGGTCAAGGCACGCCAGGTCCTGCGCGACGACGCCGTCGGTCAGCGCATAGTGCCGGTGCTGATCCACGGCGACGCCGCCTTCGCCGGCCAGGGCGTGGTCATGGAAACGCTGCAACTCTCCGAGGCGGCCGGCTACAGTACCGGCGGCACGGTGCACGTCATCGTTAACAACCAGATCGGCTTTACCACGCCCAACCCGATCGAAGCCAAGCCGGGCCGCGAGGCGCGCACCTCGCGCTACTGCACGGATCTGGCGAAGATGCTCGAAGCGCCGGTGTTCCACGTCAACGGCGACGATCCCGAGGCCGTGGTCTTCGTCACCCGTCTGGCGATGGACTTCCGCAACGAGTTCCACAAGGACGTCATCGTCGATATCTGCTGCTATCGACGTTGGGGCCACAACGAGGCCGACGAGCCTTCGGTGACCTCGCCGCTGATGTACGAGGCGATCAAGCAGCACCCGTCGACGCTGACGCTGTACGCGCGCAAGCTCGAGGAAGAAGGGGTGCTGCCCAAAGGCGAGGTCGAGGGCTTGACGCAACAATATCGCGAAGGCCTGGACCGCGGCGAGAACATCGCGCGCACGACGCTCGGCCTGGTCGGCAACAAGCATACGGTGGACTGGCGCAAGTACCAGCACGGCGAGTGGGATAGCCCAGTCGACACCACGATCACCGCCGAGGCCGTGCGCAACCTCAGCGCGAAGCTGCTCGCCATCCCCGAAGGCTTTACCCTGCATCCGCGCGTGCAAAAGATTTTCGAAGACCGCGCGAAGATGGCCACCGGCGAGCTGCCGATGGACTGGGGTTTTGCCGAGACGATGGCCTATGCGGCCCTGATCAACGAGGGCTTCTCCGTGCGCCTGTCCGGCCAGGATTCGCGGCGCGGCACGTTTTTTCATCGTCACGCCACCGTGCACGACGTCAAGACCGGTACGCGCTACACCCCCCTGGAGCAGGTGGGTCGGGGACGCGCGCGCTTTACCGTCAACGATACGCTGCTGTCGGAGGCCGGTGTGCTCGGCTTCGAGTACGGCTATTCGACGACGGATCCCGAGACCCTGGTGATCTGGGAGGCGCAGTTCGGGGATTTCGCCAACGGAGCGCAGGTTCTGTTCGACCAGTTCATCTCCTCCGGCCAGGCCAAGTGGGGCCGGCTCTGCGGATTGACGGTGTTTCTGCCGCACGGCTACGAAGGGCAGGGGCCGGAGCACTCCTCGGCGCGCTTGGAGCGCTATCTGCAGCTGTGCGCCGAGAACAATCAGCAGGTCTGCGTGCCGTCGACACCGGCACAGATGTTCCACATGCTGCGTCGGCAGATGAAGCGCGCCGGACGTCTGCCGCTGATCGTGATGACGCCCAAGTCGCTGTTGCGTCATCCACTGTCGGTTTCCGACGTCGGCGAGCTCACCTCTGGCCGTTTCCAACCGGTGATCGGCGAGATCGATCCCATCGATCCGGCGCAAGTGACGCGCGTCGTGTTCTGCGCCGGCAAGGTCTATTTCGATTTGTATCAGGCGCGGCAAAAGCAGGGGCTGAACCACGTCGCGCTGGTGCGCATCGAGCAGCTCTATCCCTTCCCGCGGCAAGGCTACGAGGCGGCGCTGGATGCCTTCCCCAAGGCCACGGAGATCGTCTGGTGCCAAGAGGAGCCCGAGAACCAGGGCGCGTGGTATCAGATCAAGCACCGTCTGCACGCCTACCTGCGCCCACGGCACCAGATGCTCTACGCCACGCGCAAGGGCTCGGCAACCACCGCCGTCGGCTACCTCAAGGTGCACCAGGTGCAGCAGGAGCAAGTCGTGCAGGCCGGCCTGACCGGCGGTGTGCGCACGTGAGCGGGCGTGCCGTGTGCCGACGTCCCGACAAACCCCAATAACGACCCCAGACACGACCCATGACGGTCGCAGAAAAAAGGAAGACGCTTCACCATGGCGATTGAAATCAAGGTTCCCAACCTGCCGGAGTCGGTGTCCTCGGCCACGGTCGCGACCTGGCACGTCAAGCAGGGCGATGCGGTCGCGCGTGAGCAGAACCTGCTGGATCTCGAAACCGACAAGGTGATGCTCGAAGTCCCGGCCGTCGACAGCGGCGTGCTCAAGGAAATCCGCGTGCAAGCCGGTGCCACCGTGCAGGCCGGCGACGTGCTCGGTGTGATCGAGACCGGCGCCACCGCGGCGCCGGTCGCCGATGGCGCGCAGGCGGCCAAGAGCGAAGTGCCGGCCACGGCCGCGACGGCACCGAGCGCCGCGGCGGACAACGAGTCGCAGAGCCCGGCGGTGCGCAAGCTGCTGTCCGAACTGGGCCTGTCCGCCAGCCAGATCAGCGGCTCGGGCCGTGGCGGGCGCCTGACCGTCGAGGACGTCAAAGCCTATGCCGAGGCGCGCAAGGCAGCGTCGGGTGCAGCGGCTGCGGCCAAGACCGCCGCGCCGGGGCCGGTACGGCTCGCACCCGGCACGCGCGAGGAGCAGCGCGTGCCGATGACCCGCATCCGCGCGCGTATCGCCGAACGCCTGCTCGAGGCCAAGAACAGTACGGCGATGCTGACGACCTTCAACGAGGTCGATCTCAAGGCCGTCTCCGAGCTGCGTGCCAAGTACAAGGACAGCTTCGAGAAGACACACGGCGTCAAGCTCGGCTTCATGTCGTTCTTCGTGCGCGCGGCGATCGAGGCGCTGAAGAAGTATCCGGTGCTGAACGCCTCGGTGGACGGCAACGACATCGTCTACCACGGCTATTACGACATCGGCATCGCCGTCTCCAGCGAGCGTGGGCTGGTCGTGCCGATCCTGCGTGACGCCGACCTGATGTCGATGGCGGAGATCGAGAAAACCATCGTCGACTTCGGTCAGCGCGCCCGCGCCAACAAGCTGACGATGGAAGATCTCACCGGCGGCACCTTCTCGATCACCAACGGCGGCGTGTTCGGCTCGATGCTGTCGACGCCGATCCTCAACCCGCCGCAGTCGGCGATCCTGGGCATGCACGGCATCACCGAGCGGCCGGTGGTCGTCGATGGCCAGATCGTGATCCGGCCGATGATGTATCTGGCGCTGTCCTACGACCACCGCATCATCGACGGCCGGGAGGCCGTGCTCGGCCTGCGCACGATCAAGGAATGCCTCGAGGATCCGGCGAAGATCCTGCTGCAGCTATGAAGCCGATGTCCGCCTGCCCGCTGTGCGCGGGCAGGCGGACCGAGTCGTTCGCCACCGTGGACGGCCGCGGCTGCTGGCGCTGTGCGACGTGTGCGCGCAGACCGACAATGCGCGCTTCGCCGGCTGGCATGACCGGCGCGATCCGACGCACGTGGCGTTTTACCGCGCCGCGGCCTTGCTCTGGATCGCGCGGCGGCACCGCTGGCACTGCGAGATTCCGGCCATGGACATCGCGCTGCTGCACAAGGCGCGATAGCGCGCGGCATACTGCCGCGCATGCCGGCACCGCTGCACTCCGACCCGATCCCGTTCATCACCTTGCCCAACTGGGTCAAGGCCGCAACCGTCTGCGGCTTCAACATCGAGCCGATCTTCGCCCGGCTCGGCATCCAGACCGACTTGTTGCATCTGGAGGATGCGACCATCTCGGCGCCGGTGCTCGGACAGGTGATGGAGGCCTGCGTCGCCGCATCGCGTACCCAGCACTTTCCGTTCGTGCTCGGCGAGACCTTCGCCTTCGACTATCTGCCGGACATCGGCACCTTCTTGGCGACGGCACCGACGCTGCGCGATGCGACGCGCGTATTCGAATGGGTGCGCGAGCTGATCAATCCGATGATCGACATCCGCATCGAGGAGTCGGGCGACCGCGCCGCATTGACGCTGGCCGGGCAGGGCACAGTGACCGGCCAGGATCGCTATTTCGTCGAATCGCTGTTCGCTGCCGTGGTGAAGTTCGGTCGCATGCTCGCATCCGAGGTCGAGGCCGAGGCGCGGCTGCAGTTTCGATACGCGCCGCCGCCGTACGCGGCCGCCTACGAGGCGTACTTCCGCATTCCGGTGCGTTTCGGCGAGCCGCGCAACGCGCTGGAGATTCCGCGGGCGCGACTCGACGCACCGCTCGAGGGCGGCTTTGCCAAGCTGCACGCGCAGGCGCGTGTGCGCGTCGAACAGCGCCTCGCCGAGATGCCGCGGCGCACCGGATTGATCGCGCTGTTGGAGTCGCGCTTCGAGGACCGGCCGCGCCTGCTCGGTGAGAGCCTCAAGACCGTCGCGGCGCATCTTTGCCTGCACCCGCGTACGCTGCAGCGGCGTCTGCGCGACGAGGGCGAAACCTATGCGGGCGTGGTCGACCGCGTGCGTTACCGGCTCGCCTTGCGCGCCCTGCAGCAGGCCGACATCGACCTCGAAACTTTGAGCGAGCAGATCGGTTTTTCCGACCGGCGCAGCTTCACACGTGCATTCAAACGCTGGGCCGGCGTGAGTCCGAGCAGCTTTCGTCAGCGGCGGGAGTTGTAACGACCGTCGCCGCGTGGCCTTGCCGTCCCTGAGCCTCATGGCGCGGCGGCAGGGCATGCCATTGCGTCATGCCATGAAAAACGCCCGCCGCGCCTGTCGCCGAAAGTTCCCTTGCGTCGCCGCCGGTCATAGCCTCGCGTCGACGGCGGACTTACAGTGTTTTCAAGCACTTTGACGGAGCGGGACATGGACGGCGGCAGACAGGGCATCACGCCTCGGCAGGCACCGGACTTCGGCCTCGACGGCGACATTCCGAAGTACTGGTTCGGCAACGATCCGTTCAAGACACGATTCTTCGACGCGATGTCGCTGCTGTTTCCGGAAGGCGAGAAGTTCTTCATTGCCTGTGTGCGCGATTTTCGCGACCGCATCACCGATCCCGAGCTGCAGGCTCAGGTCAAGGACTTCATCTACCAGGAGGGCCAGCACGGGATGGTGCATACCAAGTTCAACAATCGCCTGAAGGCGCAGGGCATCGCCGTGGATGAGATCCTGCGCCGGCAGAACGAGATCATGTTCGGCTTTTTCCGCAAGCGCTTCTCCGCGGCCTATACGCTCGGCCAGACCGCGGCCGCCGAGCACATGACCGCACTGATGGCGCATGGCTTCTTCGGCAACGGCATGTTCGCCGATGCCGATCCGCGCATTCGCGCGATGTACGCCTGGCACGCGGTCGAGGAGATCGAACACAAGGCGGTGGCCTTCGACGTCTACGACAAGGTGGCCAGGGGCGGCTACTGGCGGCGCGTGCTGTCGATGCTGCAGGTGTCGCTGACCTTCCCGCTGCACGTGTTCATGATCATGAACCACATGTTCAAGGTCGACGGCCTGAAGAACCGCTTCCGCCTGTGGGTACGCGGGCTGTGGTGGCTGTATGGACCTGGGGGACTGTACCCACGCTTGTTGCCGCACTACCTGAGCTACTTCAAGCCCGGCTTTCATCCGTGGAAGCACGGGGACATGCGCGTCTACCGGCAGTGGGTCGATGCCTTCGACGCGCGCGGCGGCGACGCCATCGCCGCTTCCAACGAGGTGATGGCGCGCACGCTCGCGGCGGCCTGAGGCCGGGGCTCACTCTCCGCGGTGTTCATGGCGGCCCCCGAGCGGGGCCGTTAGAATGCTCGCCATCATTCGCGCAGCAAGCCGGCTGCGCGCCGCCAAGGAGAGTCATGAGCAACGCGTACGATGTGGTCGTGATCGGGGGGGGGCCCGCCGGTTATCCCTGCGCGATTCGCGCCGCCCAATTGGGCTTCAAGACCGCCTGTATCGATGCCTGGCTCAATCGCGACAACACCCCGGCTTTCGGTGGCACCTGCCTGAATGCCGGCTGCATTCCCTCCAAGGCCTTGCTCGAGTCCTCGGAGCTGTACCACCGCATGCAGCACGAGGCGGCGGCGCACGGCATCGGCACCGGCAAGCTGGAGCTGGACTTGGCGAAGATGCAGGCGCGCAAGGACGCGATCTCCAAGCAGCTCACCGGGGGCATCAAGCAGCTCTTCGCGGCCAACAAGGTCACCGGACTACAAGGCTTCGGTCGGCTGCTCGGCAACGGCCAGGTCGAGTTCAAGGCCCATGACGGCAAGACCGAGGTACTCAAGGCCAAGCACATCGTCATCGCCACCGGTTCGGAGCCGGTCAGTCTCAAGATCGCGCCCTTCGACGGCGAGCGCATCGTCGATTCCTGGGGGGCGCTCGAGTTCACCGAGGTCCCCAAGACCCTGGGCGTGATCGGCGCCGGCGTCATCGGCGTCGAGCTCGGCAGCGTCTGGAACCGCTTGGGCGCCAAGACCGTGATTCTCGAAGCGCTGCCGAACTTCCTGCCGATGGTCGATCAGCAGATCGCCAAAGAGGCCCTGCGCCACTTCACCAAGCAGGGGCTCGACATCCGCCTTGGCGCCAAGGTGCTGTCGGCCAAATCCGGCAAGAAGAACGTCACCGTCGAATACGAGGTCGGCGGCGAATCGAGGACCGAGACCTTCGACAAGCTGATCGTCGCCGTCGGGCGCAAGCCGTACACCAAGGACTTGGGTGCGGACGTCGCCGGTGTCGCGCTCGACGAGCGCGGCTTCGTCAAGGTCGATGCGCATTACAAGACCAGCGCGCCCGGCATCTATGCGGTGGGCGACGTGATCGGCGGCGCGATGCTCGCGCACAAGGGCATCGAAGAGGGTGTGGCGCTGGCCGAACAGCTCGCCGGCCACCACACGCAAGTGAACTACAAGGCTGTGCCGAGCGTGATCTACACCGCGCCGGAGGTGGCCTGGGTCGGCCTGTCCGAAGAACAGGCCAGGGAAAAGGGACACGAGGTCAAGACCGGCGTCGGTCCGTTCGCGGCCAACGGCCGCGCCAAGGCCATGGAGCAGGCCGCCGGCTCGATCAAGATCATTGCCGACGCAAAGACCGATCGCATCCTCGGCGTACACATGGTCGGGCCCTACGTTTCGGAGCTGCTCGCCGAAGCGGTGCTGGCGCTGGAGTTCGCGGCCACCTGTGAGGACCTCGCGCTGACGATGCACGGACATCCGACGCTGTCGGAGAACTTGCACGAAGCGGTGCTGCTCGTCGACGGTCGTGCCGTGCATGCGGTCAACAAGCCGAAGAAGTAACCATCACGCGTGAACACGATTCGGGGGACGAGGTCCATGAACAAACGCATCCTATGGCTGAGCATCGTGCTGCTGTCCTCGGCGAGCACGGCCCATGCCGAGCGCTTCGATCTATCGATCGGCGACGACAGCTACCGAGTGGCGCTCAACGGTCCGCTGTCGCGCTTGTTCGCCGAGACCACCGGTCAATACGACGTGGGAGCCGTGGTGCGGCCGAAGCGTCGCGACGACCTGCTGGTGGCTCACGTCGGCGCCATGCTCACCGGGGATGCCGGCGCGCGCAGCTTCGAATCGGCCGCGGGTCTGGGGGTTCGCGCCGTGTACATCGGACGCGACGATGACCCGGGCGGTGCGATCGCGCCGGGCGGCCAGTTCGAGGCGCGCTTTCCCGGCTATGAGCGCATCGGGTTCTCGTTCTACGGATACTATGGTCCCGAAGTGCTGAGCTTCGGCGATTTCGATGAGTACTACGAGATCGGCACGGCAATCGACTATCAAGTGCTGCGCGACGCCTCGCTGTATCTGGGTTACCGTAACGTGAACGTGCGCGTCGAGGACGGCCCGCGCATCACCGCGGACAACGGCCTGCACGCCGGTATGCGCCTTAGCTTCTGATCGGGGTATGGGACGAGGTCCGAGTATCGCTGCGCGCAAGGGTGCCGAAGACGCGCGCCGCGGCAAACTGTTCACCAAACTCATCCGTGAAATCACCGTTGCCGCGCGCACTGGCGGCGGCGATCCGCGCAGCAATGCACGCCTACGTCTGGCGCTGGCGAAGGCCTTCGACGCCAACATGCCCAAGGACACCGCAGAGCGCGCGATCAAGCGCGGCTCCGGTGAGCTCGGCGATGCGCAGTACGAGGAGATCCGCTACGAGGGCTATGGCCCCGGCGGCGTCGCGATCATGGTCGACTGCATGACCGACAATCCGACCCGCACCGTCGCCGACGTGCGTCACGCCTTCAGCAAGAACGGCGGCAATCTCGGCAGCAGCGGCTCGGTGGCGTATTTGTTCAGCGAGATCGGCCAGATCTTCCTTGCGCAGGATCCGGCAAAGGAAGAGCAGATACTCGAAGTGGCGCTCGAAGCCGGTGCCGACGACGTCATCAGCGACGCCGGTTACATCGAGGTTCTGTCCGCGCCGACGGCATTCGAGGCGGTCAAGAACGCGCTGATCGCCAAGGGCTTCGAGCTACTGCAGGCCGATGTGACGATGCGACCGGCGACGATGGTGCAGGTCACCGGCGAGCAGGCCGAGGCCGTCGAACGCATCATCGAGATGCTCGAAGATCTCGACGACGTGCAGAAGGTCTATTCCAACGCCGATCTGAGCGGCCGCCGAGAGTGACGCGCATCCTCGGCATCGATCCGGGCTCGCGCTACACGGGCTATGGCGTGATCGACACCGAGCGCGGGCAGAGTCGATTGGTGGTTTGCGGTCGCATCGTCGCCGGTACCGGCGCGATGCCGGACCGGCTGGTCGCGATCGAGCGCGAACTCGCCGGCATCGTCCATGAGCATGCGCCGCAAGAGGCCGCCTTCGAGGAGGTGTTCGTCGATCGCAATGTGCGCAGCGCGCTGGTGCTCGGCCAGGCCCGCGGGGTGGCACTGTGCGTGGTCGCACGCACCGGCCTGCCGATCGCCGAGTACGCACCGGCGCAGGTGAAAATGGCGCTGACCGGCAACGGTCGCGCCGACAAGGAGCAGGTGCAGCACATGGTCAAGCTGTTGCTCAAGCTGCATGGGCGGCTGGTTGCCGACGCCGCCGACGCGCTCGCGGTGGCACTGACCCATGCCCAGGTGCGCGGCGTGCGTCAGCGCAGCGCCGTTTCGCTCGCGGGCAGCGGAAGGAAACACCGATGATCGGACGTCTGCACGGCAAGCTCGCGCTCAAGCAGCCACCGTGGCTACTGGTCGAGGTCAACGGCGTCGGCTACGAAGTCGAGGCGCCGATGTCGACCTTCTACAAGCTGCCCGGTGTCGGCGAGACGGTGACGCTGCATACGCACCTTTGCGTGCGCGAGGACGCGCACCTGCTGTTCGGATTTGCCAGCCTCACCGAGAAGACCCTGTTCCGCGAGCTGATCCGCGTCTCCGGCGTGGGGCCGAAGCTGGCGCTCGCGGTGCTGTCCGGCGTCGGTGTCGATGAGTTTTGGATCACGGTGCGCGCCGGCGATGCGCCGCGCCTGTCCAAGCTGCCGGGCATCGGTCGCAAGACCGCCGAGCGCCTGATCGTGGAGATGCGCGACCGCGCCGCCTCGGCAGATGCGCCGACTGCGGTGCAGGCCGCGATCGGCAACGCCGATCCATCGCCGCTACAGGACGCGCGTCAGGCGATGGCAGCGCTGGGCTACAAGCCGGCCGAGGTTCAGCGTTACACCGAGGCCGTGTATAAGGACGGCATGAGCACCGAGCAGATCATCCAGGAGGCGCTGCGGCGCGCGGTCCGGTGAGCGAGCCCGAGCGTCTGATATCGGCCGCCGCCAGCGGCGAGGACGAGCGCATCGAGCGCGCGATCCGGCCGCAGCGGCTCGCCGAGTACGTCGGCCAGCCGGCGGTGCGCGAGCAGATGGGCATCGCCATCGAGGCGGCACGCCGGCGCGGCGAGGCGCTCGATCACGTGCTGATCTTTGGTCCGCCGGGCCTGGGCAAGACCACGCTAGCGCACATCCTCGCCGCCGAAATGGGCGTCAACCTGCGCCAGACCTCGGGTCCGGTGCTCGAACGACCCGGTGATCTGGCAGCCCTGTTGACCAATCTCGAGCCGCGCGACTTGCTGTTCGTCGACGAGATCCATCGCCTGAGTCCGATCGTCGAGGAAGTGCTGTATCCGGCGATGGAGGACTATCAGCTCGACATCGTCATCGGCGAAGGTCCGGCCGCGCGCTCGATCCGCATCGACCTGCCACCGTTCACACTGGTCGGCGCAACCACGCGTGCCGGTGCGCTGACCAGTCCGCTGCGTGACCGTTTCGGGCTGGTGCAGCGCCTGGAGTTCTACTCGGTGGCCGACCTGACCCAGATCGTGTTACGCAGTGCCCGCATCCTCAAGGCGCAGATCGACGAGGGCGGGGCCAGCGAGATCGCACGCCGCTCGCGTGGCACGCCACGCATCGCCAATCGTCTGCTGCGGCGCGCCCGCGACTACGCCGAGGTGCGCGCAGACGGCGTCATCACCCGTGCGACCGCGAGCGAGGCCATGCGCCTGCTCAGCGTCGACACCAATGGCTTCGACCTGATGGACCGGCGCCTGCTGCTGACGCTGATCGAACGCTTCGACGGTGGACCGGCCGGACTCGACAATCTCGCCGCGGCGATCGGCGAGGCGCGCGACACCATCGAAGACGTGATCGAGCCCTACCTGATCCAACAGGGCTATCTGATGCGCACACCGCGCGGTCGCGTCGCCGGCCGTGCCGCCTACGAGCACTACGGCCTGAAGGCGCCCGAGCGTCTGGCCACACCGGATCTGTTCGCGCCATGAGCTTACCGGTGTTCGTCTGGCCGCTGCGTGTCTACTACGAGGACACCGACGCCAGCGGCGTCGCCTACCACGCCAACTACTTGCGCTGGTTCGAGCGCGCGCGCACCGAGTGGCTGCGCGCGCTCGGCTTCGAGCAGACGCGTCTGCACGACGAGCTTGGCATCGTCTTCACCGTCGCCAGCCTCGACGTGCGCTACCGCCGTCCGGCGCGGCTCGACGACGAGGTCACGGTGGAGGTGCGCGTGCCGGTCGTGCGCGCGGCCAGCCTGCAGTTCGAGCAGCGTCTGCTGCGCAGCGTCGACGGCGCCGTGCTCGCCGAGTTGTCGGCCAAGGTCGGCTGTGTGGCGGCTCCCGGCTTTCGCCCGACGGCACTGCCCGAGGCCCTGCGCGCGGCGGTGGCCGCCGCGACCGGTACCGCGTAGCGGTTTACGACCCAAGCCGGCGGGCGCTTGCACTCGTCGCGGTCGCGAGCGCGTCCGGCACCTACATGTCTGCCGTAGGGGCGCTGTGATAATGTTCGCCGCCCGATGAAACCTGCGCCCAAAGGCGCCGGTCTATGCGCTTCCCCCGCTTTTGTGTTCCCGGTATCGGCTGTCCGAACCTCCAACCTTCGAGCCCATGAACAACGCAGACATGTCCTTCACCCATCTGATCCTGCAGGCGAGCCTGCTGGCGCAGTTGGTTCTCCTGGTGCTGGTCGCCGCCTCGGTCTTGTCCTGGGCCATCATCCTCAAGAAGCGCAAGCAGCTCGCGGCGGCCAATCTGGAAGCCGAGCGTTTCGAGGACCGTTTCTGGAGCGGCGGCAATCTGTCCGATCTGTATGAGCAGCAGCGCCGCACCGCGGACAACCGGGGCTTGGCGGCGATCTTCATCGCCGGCTACGAGGAATACACACGGCAGCAGACCGGCGGACACACCGATCACGATGATGTCATTGCCGCGGTGCAGCGGCAGATGCGCGTGACCCAGGTGCGCGAGGTCGAGCATCTGGAAGAGGGCGTCGCGCTGCTGGCCACGATCGGCTCGACCAGCCCCTACGTGGGCCTGTTCGGCACGGTCTGGGGCATCATGAACGCCTTCATCGCCATCGGTAACCAGAACCAGGCCTCGCTGGCGACGGTGGCGCCGGGCATCGCCGAGGCGCTGATCGCCACCGCGATGGGTCTGTTCGCGGCGATCCCGGCGGTCATCGCCTACAACTTCTTCACGCGTGGCGTCGAGAAGATGGAGAGCCGCTTCCACACCTTTACCGAAGAGATGATCGGCATCGTCGACCGCGGCCTACGCCACGGCTCGGCCAAGCACTAAAGGAGCCGGCCGATGGCCAAGCGCAAGCTGTCGTCGGACATCAACGTCGTGCCGTACATCGACGTGATGCTGGTGCTGCTGATCATCTTCATGGTCACCGCGCCGCTACTGGTGCAGGGCATCCAGGTCGATCTTCCTGAGGCCAATGCCGAGTCGATGAGCTCGCAGCAGAACGAGGTCTACATGTCCGTCGACAGGGACGGCCAGTTGTTCCTCACCGTCGGCGAGAACCAGGCGCAGCCCTTGAGCGACGAGCAACTGATCGAGCAGGTGACCAAGCTGGTGCAGACCAATCCCGATCAGTTGATCTACGTCGAAGGCGATAGCAAGGCCGATTACGGCCATGTCGCGCGCGGCATGGCACTGCTGCAGCAGGCGGGCGCACGCAAGATCGGGTTCGTCACCAAGCCCGTCGAGAACGCGAAGTAGCCCCCGATGGTCGTCGAGCGTCGCTATCTCTTGACGGCGGTCGCAGGGCACGTCGTGCTGTTCGCGCTGCTGTTCGCAAGCGCCCTGTTCCACCGCAGGATCGAGACGCCGCGGGTCATCGAGGTCGCGTTGGTCCAGGATCCGCGGCTGCAACGCCAGGCCGAGATCGAGCGCGAGCTCGAAACGCAGCGCCAGCGCGAGCTCGAAGAACAGCGCCGTCAGCAAGAGCAGAAGCAGCGCGAGGCGGCCGAGCAGCAGCGGCTGGAACAGCAGCGCCGGGCCGAAGAGCAAAAGCGGATCGCCGAAGAAGAGCGCAGAAAGCAAGAAGAGACGCGCCGCAAGCTCGAAGAAGAACAGCGCAGAAAGCGCGAAGAACTCGAACTCAAAGCCGAGGCGGAGCGCAAGCGCATCGAGCAAGAAAAGCGCAAGCTCGAAGAGGAGAAGCGCCGCCAGGACGAGATCCGCCGCCTCGAAGAGGAAGAGAAGCGCCGCCAAGAGGAGGCGCGCAAGCGCCGCGAGGAGGAGCAAAAGCGCCTGCTCGAAGAGGAACGCCAGCGCCAGCTCGCCGAGGCCGCGGCCGAGGCGGAGCGCATCCGCAAGCAGCGCGAGGCCGAAGAGAGGCGCCGTCGCGAAGAATTGGCCCGCATCCTCGCCGAGGAAGAGGCCGCACGGCTGGCTGCCGAACGCGCGGCCGCGCAGGCCCCCTGGGCCGCGATGATCGCCGAGAAGATTCGCCGCAACTGGATCCGGCCACCCGGCACCAGCGACGACTTCACCTGCGTGGTGGAGATCGAACAAATTCCCGGCGGCGAAGTGGTGAGCGCGCGCATCGTGCGCAGTTGCGGCAACGAGACCCTGGATCGCTCGGTCGAAAACGCCGTGCGCAAGGCCAGCCCACTGCCGCCGCCACCGGACCCGTCATTGTTCGAACGGCGCATCCGCTCGACCTTTTGCCCGCGTGTAGGCGGGTGTTAAGGTGACGGCCGCCTGCAATCCGGGTTCAGCGAGGCTTCATCGAATTCACGTAAAGATGTCGTTTTTATGAAAACTTTTCGTTGGCTGTTCGCCCTGTTACTGGCCGTCGGTGGCACCGCCCGCGCGGAACTCGAGATCACGGTGCAGGGCGGTCTCGAGCAGGCGCTGCCGATCGCCATCGTCCCGTTCAGTCAGGTCAGCGAGGTCACGCTCGACGTCGCGCAAGTGGTCGAGGACGATCTGGTACGCAGCGGTCGCTTCCGGGCCCTGCCACGGCGTGACATGCTGCAGAAGCCCAATGCGCCGGCGCAGGTCACGCCGGGCACTTGGCGTGCACAGGGCATCGACTATGTGGTCGTCGGTCAGGTGGCGAAGACTGACCAGGGCTATTTCGCCCGCTTCTTTCTGGTGGACAGCGTCGGCGGTCAGCAGCTGCTCGGCTACGACATTCCGGCGCGCAGCGTCGATCAGATGCGCTACGTCGCGCACCAGATCGCCGATCTGATCTACGAGAAGCTGCTCGGCATGCCCGGCTACTTCAACACCAAGATCGCTTATGTCTCGGCCAAGGGCATCGGCTACCAGCGCAGCTTCGAGCTGATCGTGGCTGACGCCGACGGCTGGAATCCGCGCGTCGTCGCGACATCGCGTGAGCCGCTGTTGTCGCCGGCATGGTCGCCGGACCGCAAGCAGCTCGCCTACGTCGGCTTCGAACGCGGACGCTCGGCCGTCTACCTGCACACCCTGGCCACCGGCGAAGTCAAGCGGCTCGTCTCGGAGCGCGGCATCAATGGTTCGCCCACGTTCTCGCCGGACGGCCGCTTCCTGGCGCTGACGCTGTCGTTCGAGAACAACCCGGATATCTACGTCCTCGACCTCAAGACCGGCAACCGTCGGCGCCTGACCGACCATTACGGCATCGACACCGAGCCGGCCTGGTCGCCCGACGGCAGCAAGCTCGTGTTCACGTCGGATCGCGGCGGCCAGCCGCAGATCTACGAGATTCCGGTCAGCGGTGGCGATCCGCGACGCCTAACCTTCGAAGGCCGGCAGAACCTGCGTGCCAGTTACTCACCCGACGGGCGCTCGCTGGTCCTCGTCAACAACGCTGACGGGCGTTATCGCATCGCCCTGCTCGACCTGGGTTCGGGCGAGATGCGCGTGCTCAGCAACGGCCCGCTGGACGAAAGCCCGAGCTTCGCTCCTGGCGGCGCCGTGGTGATCTATGCGACCCAAGGCGCCAAGGGCGCCGAACTGGCGACCGTGTCGGTCGACGGCAACGTCCGCCAGAGTCTGCGCCAGTCCGGCGGCGATGTGCGCGAACCGGCATGGTCCCCCTTGATTCGCTAGCCCCCAATCACCAATCTGCCCCACCTCTTCAGCGGTTGTACTTCAGGAGCGCGACCCATGGACAAGAAAATCTGGCTGCCCGCGGTACTGGGCTTGGCACTGGCGGTGCAGGGATGTGGATCGAACAAAGCGCGTAGCGCATCGGAAGGTGGCTACGGATCGACCGCGCAGACCGGCGAGCCATACACCGACCGTATCGCGCCGCAGCCGGCACCGCTCGAAGACAGTCGCTTCGACACCGCAGCGGCGGCCGAGCGAGCGCTGTCCACCAATTTGATCTATTTCGATTTCGACGACACCACGATCCGCCCCGAGTACATGGGCGTGATCGAAACCTATGCGCGCTATCTACAGGACAATCCGTCGGCACGCGTGCGTCTGGAGGGGCATGCCGACGAGCGCGGCACACGCGAGTACAATTTAGGGCTCGGCGAACGTCGAGCGCTCTCGGTCGAGTCGGCCTTGGTCAGTCGGGGTGTGAGCCGCGAGCAGATCTCGGTGGTCAGCTACGGCGAAGAGCGTCCGGCGGTGTCGGGACATGACGAGTCGGCCTGGGCCAAGAATCGTCGTGTGCAAATCATTCGACAGTAATCCGAGCGGCGCTGCACGGCGCCAACATCGAGGACATGCGCGATGAACTGGCTGCGACTCACCGCAATCGTCTGTCTCAGTGGCACGATCTCGGCTTGTGCGAGTAGTGATTTCGGCGGGCCGATCTCCGGCGGTTCGACCGACAAGCTGTCGCCGACCGAACGACGGCTTCAGGCGATGGAGTCGCGGGTCGCCGAGCTGTCACGCCGGCTGGATGCCGTGAATCTGACCGGGATGGATCAGGAGAATCTTCGCCTGCGCGACGATCTGCGTTCGCTGCGCGGTGAGGTCGAGCGGATGCGCTACGACTTCGACCAGATGCAAAAGCGCGGTCGCGACCAGTACATAGATCTCGATCGTCGCCTGCAACGCCTCGAGGGCGGTGCGCCGCCGTCGATCGGGACCGGCGGCAATTTTGCGCCACTGCCGTCCACCGGTGCGCGCGTAGAGGCCAGCGGCACATTGACCACGCCGCCGGTCGCGGCCGGGGCGTCCGCACCGACCGTGGCCGGCCCCGACGCCGTCGCCGCCCCGGTGACGATCTCGGCGGGTTCCGGTGCCTCGCCGGAGGAGGAAGGGGCCTACCTGGCCGCCTTCGACGCGCTCAAGAACGGCAAGTACGACGAGGCCATCCGCGGCTTCCGCAGCCTGCTCGAACGCTGGCCGCAGGGCCGCTATGCCGACAATGCGCTGTACTGGAGCGGCGAGGCCTATTACGTCAAGCGTGACTACCGCGCGGCGCTCGGCGCATTCCAGGCCCTTTTGCAACGCTTCCCGAACAGCCCCAAGGGGCCCGATGCGATGCTCAAGGTCGGTCTTTCGCAGATCGAGCTGAACCAGCCAGCCGAAGGCCGGGCGACGCTGCAAAGACTGATCGACACCTATCCGCAGTCCAGCGCGGCGCGGCTGGCTCAGCAGCGACTGACTCCGGGTTGAAGGCGGCGCACGACTCATCCGAGGCCGGCGCGGCGGCGAGCGAGGCGCAGGCGCGGCTGAAGATCACCGAGATCTTCCGCTCGCTGCAGGGCGAGGGGTCGTCGGTCGGCTGGCCGACTGCATTCGTGCGTCTCACCGGCTGTCCGCTGCGCTGCCAGTACTGCGACACCGCGTATGCGTTCCACGGCGGCCGCTGGATGTCACTGGCGTCCATCCTCGACGCGGTGCGCGCCTGCGAGACCCGGCATGTGTGCGTCACGGGCGGTGAGCCGCTGGCGCAGAAGAACTGTGCGGCGCTGCTGCGTGCACTGTGCGACGGTGGTTGGCGCGTCTGCGTCGAAACCAGCGGCGCGATGGACATCGGTCCGCTGGATCCGCGCGTGGTCCGCGTGATGGACCTCAAGACGCCGGGTTCCGGCGAGGTGCACCGGAATCTGTGGAGCAACCTCGACAAGCTGCGCGCAGAGGACGAGGTCAAGTTCGTGATCTGCAACCGCGCCGACTACGAGTGGGCGCGCGGCATCGTGCGTGAGCACCGGCTCGATCGCCGCTGCACCGTGCTGTTCTCGCCGAGTCAGTCCGAGCTCGGTGCGCGCGAGCTGGCCGACTGGCTGCTCGCCGACCGCCTGCCGGTGCGCTTCCAGTTGCAGTTACACAAGATCCTTTGGGGCAATACGCCAGGACGTTGAAGCGGTGACCTGCGAACGCAAGAAAGCCGTCGTGCTGTTGTCCGGCGGCCTCGATTCGGCCACGGTGCTCGCGCTCGCGCGCGAGCAGGGCTATGCGCTGTATGCCTTGAGCGTGGCTTATGGTCAGCGCCACGACGCCGAGCTCGCCGCCGCACGTCAACTCGCAGCGGATGCCGGGGTGGTCGAACACCGGGTGATACGGGTCGATCTCGACAGCTTCGGCGGCTCGGCGCTGACCGATGCGTCGATCGCGGTGCCGGAAACCCCCGGTGACGGTATTCCGATCACCTACGTGCCGGCACGCAACACACTATTCCTGTCGCTGGCGCTGGGCTGGGCCGAAGTACTGGATGCGCGTGACATCTTCATCGGCGTCAATGCGGTGGACTATTCCGGTTACCCGGATTGCCGGCCGGCGTTCATCGCGGCTTTCGAGCGGCTCGCGCGCATCGCGACCAAGGCCGGCGTCGAAGGCACCAGCTTCACCGTGCACGCGCCCTTGATCCACATGAGCAAGGCCGAGATCGTGCAAACCGGTACGCGTCTGGGTGTCGACTATGCGCGCACGGTGTCGTGCTACCAGGCCGATGCCGAGGGCCTTGCCTGCGGCCGCTGCGATGCCTGCCGCCTGCGTCGCGACGGCTTCGCCGCGGCGGGTCTTGCCGATCCGACACGCTACGCGGCAAGGGGCGGTTAGGAGCAGGCCGAGGTTTCCGGTATCATGCGCGCCCCTGTGCAGCCCGGCCACGGGCGCGCCGGTGGGGGTGGTGTCCGCCGCGCGATCATGCGTGATAGATGGCTGCACGATGCGGGTCGTTAGCTCAGCCGGTAGAGCAGCTGGCTTTTAACCAGTTGGTCGTTGGTTCGAATCCAACACGACCCACCATCCACATCCGCTGCGGGCAATCGAGACGGGGCGTAGCTCAGCTTGGTAGAGCGCCTGCTTTGGGAGCAGGAAGTCGCAGGTTCGAATCCTGTCGCCCCGACCATGGCGAAGGCGCGCGCGGGCCGTCCCTGGCGCGACGCTGCGCCGATCTGCGGGCACCGGCCCGCACGTCCCTGTGCGGGCGTTCGCCAGCGTGAACGTCCACCGGACGTTCACGACAGCCCCGGCTCACCCTGTCGCCCCGACCATGGCGAAGGCGCGCGCGGGCCGTCCCTGGCGCGACGTCGGCTACCGCAAGGTTTCCAGCGCTTCCCAGCGTGCGTAAGCGACGGTGAGTTGTTCGTCGATTTCGCGCAGTCGCTGCTCGACTCTGTCGATCTGCTCGCGCGCACGCCGGTAGAAACCGGGCTCGTTCATCTGCGCAGCCAGCATCGACTGCTCGGTCTCGAGCGCTTCGATGCGCTGCGGCAAGGCATCGAGTTCGCGCCGCTCTCGGCTGTCGAGCCGCGCCTTCGGCTGCTGGATCGACGGTGCTCGAGATGCGCTTGCGACCGCAGCGGCGCTGCGCTCCAGCGCAGTGGGCGGACGCTGCCGCAGCCAGTCCGCATAGCCGCCGACGTAGTCGCCGACCACACCATTGCCTTCGAATACGAGACTGCGCGTGACGACGTTGTCGAGAAATTCGCGATCGTGGCTGACCAGCAGCACGGTACCCTTGTAGTCGATCAGCTGCTCTTCGAGCAGGTCGAGTGTCTCCATATCCAGATCGTTGGTTGGCTCGTCGAGCACCAGCAGGTTGGACGGCTTGCTGAAGAGCTGTGCCAGCATCAGGCGCGCGCGCTCGCCGCCCGAGAGCACGCGCACCGGCACGCGTGCGCGATCCGGCGTGAACAGAAAGTCCTGCAGGTAGCTGATGACGTGACGGCGGCTACCGTCGATCTCGACGTACTCGCGACCGCCACCCACCGCGTCGATGGCCGTCATCTCCTCGTCGCGCAGCGCGTCGCGCAATTGATCGAAGTAGGCGACTTCGAGCTTGCTGCCCAGGCGCACCGATCCGGCATCCGGCTGTAGCTTGCCGAGCAGAAGCGCCAGGAGCGTGGTCTTGCCTGCGCCATTGGGGCCGATGATGCCGATTTTGTCGCCGCGCAGAATCGTGGTCGACAGCCGGCGGATCAGTGGCTCGCCGCCAAAGCCGTGCGTGACTGCGTCGAGCCGGGCGACCAGACGTCCGGAGCGCTCGGCTTCCTGCACCACGAGCTTGACGTCGCCCTCGCGCTTGCGCCGCTGCTGGAGATGCTCGCGCATCTGTAGCAGAGCCTTGACGCGCCCGGCGCTGCGCGTGCGCCTGGCCTCGACGCCTTTGCGGATCCAGGCTTCCTCCTGTGCGAGCTTCTTGTCGAACAGCGCCTGTTCGATCGCCTCGGCGTGCAAGGCCTCGGCCTTACCGCGCAGGTAGGCATCCCAGCCGCCGGTCCAGTTACTCAACCGACCGCGATCGAGATCGCAGACGCGCGTGGCAAGCCTGCGCACGAAGGCACGGTCGTGGCTGACGAAGATCAGCGATCCGGCAAACTCGTGCAGCAGCGTTTCGAGCGCGTCGATGCTGGGAATGTCGAGGTGGTTGGTCGGTTCGTCGAGCAGCAGTACATCGGGTTCCGAGACCAGCGCACGACCGAGCAGGACGCGGCGCTTCTGGCCACCGGACAGCTCGGCAAACGCCGCATCCGCGGGCAGTTCGAGCCGCGTGACGATCGCCTCGACGCGCGCCTCGACGTTCCACGCATCATGCGCTTCGATCTCGGCCTGCACGGCGGCGAGCCGATCGAGGTCCGGCTGCGCCGCGTGCGCGAGCTGGTGGTAGCGCGCACTGAGCCGGCCGATCTCGCCGAGGCCGTCGGCGACGACGTCGTAGACGCTACCATCGGTGTCGGCCGGCACGTCCTGCTGCAGTCGCGCAAGCCGGATGCCTTGCGCACAAATCCGTTCGCCGGCGTCGAGCGCTTGGTCGCCGGCGATCACACGCAGCAGCGTCGATTTGCCGGCGCCGTTGCGGCCGACGAGGCACACACGCTCGCCGGCCTCGAGGGAGAAGTCGACGGCGTCGAGCAGGACCGTATCGGCGATTCGCAGGCTGGCGTTCTTCAGGCCGAGCAACATGGCACGACGGCAACGGGGAGGGCGTGACAGTGTAGCGATGGCATCGGCGGCGCCTACGCCGGCTACAGTATGCGTCGTTGTACTCATGGTTCGAACGTGAACAGCGCATACGAAGTCGTCGCCCTCATCGCTCTGGGCATGGGCCTGGTGTTCTGGGGCACGGATCGCGCCAGCCCGACCAGTCGCTCCCTGGCGCTGTGTCTGGGTCTGCTCGGCGTGGCGATCTATGCCAATGCGCAGGTGATCGAGTACAGCCTCGAGGTACCGCTGCCGGGCTGGGCGCGCGCCGTCGGCCTGCTCGATGCGGCGGTATTCATCGCCGGCTGTGAGTGGGGCCTGCGTGTCGCCAAGACCGTGCGCGATGCCGAGCACGATCAGCGGCGCGACCACCTGATCCGTATCGCCCAGGCCTTGAGCCTGGTGTATGCACTGCTGGTCGCGGTCCAGCCGGAGCTGCGCTATCACGAGCTGGCGATCGCCATGCGCGAACGGCGCTTGCCGCCGCCGGGCACCCTGATGTTCGCGGTGCCATCGCTGCTCGCCGGCGCACTGGTGCTGACGGCTGGCCTGCGGTTGCTGCGTCGGCGCCCGGATCAGGCCGAGCAGGTGCGCATCTTTGCTGCGCTGGCGGCGATGCCGGTGCTCACCGTGGCGCTGGTATTGCCGGCACGCATCGCACCACTGGCGCTGGCGCTCGGTGAGCTGATCTTTCTGTACGGTGCGCTGCGCTACTACATGATCCTCGGCGCGCGCGGCATGTTCATGTCGCAGTTCCTGTCGCCGCAGGTCGCGCAACTGGTGCGCGAGCGCGGCCTGCGCCACGCGATGGCGCGCAAGCGCACCGAGGTCGCGATCGTCTGCTGCGACATCCGCCGCTTCACCGCCTACGCGCAGGCGCATTCGCCGGAGCAGGTGATGCAACTGCTGCGCGCGTACTACGCCGCGGTGGCCGCCGCCGCCCAGGAATATGGCGGCACGGTCAAGGACCTGGCCGGCGACGGCGCGCTGATCCTGATCGGCGCACCGGTCGAGTACGCGGATCGCAACGCGCGCGCGATCGGACTGGCGCGACGCCTGCAGGCTTGCGTGCGGCCGGGGCTCAAGCGCTTCTCGCCGGAGCTGGGGCTGGGCGTCGGCGTCGCCAGCGGCACGGTCGCGGTGGGCATCGTCGGCGAGGGCGGCCGCTACGAGTACATGGCCGTGGGTCCTGCGGTGAATCTCGCATCACGGCTGTGCGACAAGGCCGCCGACGGCGAAATTCACATCGACGAGCCGACGCTCGCCGGCAGCGGCGAAGCGCTGCCGACGCGGCGGCGACGTCGCTACGTGCGCGGCATCGGGCTGCTGGTGCCGACCTACGTGCTCGAAGACGAGAGCTGAGCCACCGTCGGCACTAACCGCATCGGCAGCGCGAAACCGTAGGGTCGCATGCCGTGCAGCGCGATCGCGTACTGATAACTCGGGTGGTCGTGCACCTCGGGCAGGACTTCAGCGCCGTGTTCGGCGTCGGCCCTAGGACAGATAGCCACCGTCGACGGTCAGCGTCGTGCCAGTGACGTAGCTGGCGGCATCCGAGACCAGGAACAGGATCGCCGGCGCGATCTCCTCGGGCTGGGCGATGCGGCCGAGCGGGATCTGCGGCAGGAACATGTCGAGCATCTGCTTGTTCTGCGTCAGCGCGGACGCGAACTTGGTCTCGGTGAGGCCCGGTAGCACCGCGTTGACGCGCACCTTCCACTGCGCGCATTCCTTGGCGAAGGATTTGGTCATGTTGATCACCGCGCCCTTGGTGATCGAGTAAATGCCCTGGTACCAGCCGGGCTTGACGCCGTTGATGCTGGCGACGTTGACGATGGCACCACCGCCGTTCTGTTTCATCAGCTTCGACGCCAGCGCCGACAATTCGAAGTAGCCGCGCACGTTCACTTGCAGGGTCTTGTCGACCATGCCTATGTCGGTGTCACAGATCTGGCCGAAATAGGGGTTGGTCGCAGCGTTGTTGACGAGGATGTCGAGGCGGCCGAGCGTGGCGCCGATGTCGGCGACGAGACGTTGGATGTCACTGCTGTTGCCGGCATGGGCGGGCATCACCACCGCCTTGCCGCCGTCGGCCTCGATCTGCGCGCGGACCTTTTCCAGATCCTCGGCCTTGCGCGACGACAGCACGACGGTGGCGCCGTGCTCGGCGAGCAGACGCGCCGTGGCGGCGCCGATGCCACGCGACGAGCCGGTGATGAGGGCGACGCGACCGTGCAGGTCGAACAGACGGGTGGGCATGCAGGCTCTCCTTGAGGGGTCGGCCCCTATGGAACCCGAACTCGCGGCACGAACTCAAGCGCGGCCACCGAGAACGCCAACGTAAAGGCCACCGTCAGCGGCGCCGCCGGTGGCCTTTGTGCGCGGCCTCGGCGGCGTTATTCCACCCGCACCGGACCCTGCATCTGCTTGCCGACGGTGCGGCCGCTTCGATCCGCAAGGCCGGGGCCGACGGTGACGGTATACAGGCCGGTGTGCGCAACCGGGAACAGCAGCATGCGACGGTTGTTCGCGCCGACCTCCCAAGTGCCCGCGACCAGCCTGCCAGCGGCATCGCGCACGCGCAGATGCGGCTGCGCCGAACGCGCGTCGTCGAATGCGCCGTTGAACAGCAGCACGATGGCGCGCGTGTAAGCTGCCGAGCCGGCGTACACCAGCGACAACTGCGTGTTGGACTCCGGTCCCCACCAGGGCGTGAGCCGCGGGACCGGCGTGCGCACCGGTGCCGGGCGCTGCGTCGGTCGCGGCGTCGCCGCCGGCGTTACCACGGGCGCCGGGCCCTGCATCGTCGCTGCTGCTCCGATTTCGGCCGCATCGTCGGCCATGTCTTCAACCGCGTCGGCAGGGGCGAGCGCCGCGTCGGCCTCGGTGCGGTCCTCGGCGGCCGGCGTTGCAGTGGGCTCGGGCTGGTCGGCGGCGAGCGACTCATCGGTCACTCGCAGATCCTCCTCGCTCGGCGCCATCGCCGCATCGAGCGCGCGATCCGCCGCGTCCGGCGTCTTTGCCGGCACGATCTCCGCCACCGCGGGGCCGGACTCGGCCGGCGCCGGCGCATTGCCGAACACGCTGTCCGGCGACACCACGCGCAGATCGCCATCACCGTTCTTCGACGGCGGATAGATCGTTTCCAGCGTGAAGTACGTGCCGGCAGCGACGACGACGGCCACCGCGGCCATGGACCAGCCTTTGACAGCCATGGTTTCTTCCGACCCTCCGGGAATGTGGTGTGCTGTATGACTATTCGCTGATGCTTGCGCTACCGCATTGTGCCCCGGCGGCACCCAGTGCGAGCGCTGCCGGACTCCCCCGTTCCGATACACGCCGTTTCGATACACGCGGCACGCCGCGCCGACGACGCGCGGCGGGCAGACTATCAGTCAGACGCGTGCATCCGTCAATGGCAGCGGCGGCGTGCGGCCGCTTGCGTTGCGCCGCGTCAGGGAAGGTGCTGCGCTGCGATAATCCGCACATCGTCAACACACTGCCTTTGCCTGGAATCTCGATGAACGACCGTTATCTCGACTTCACCCATTCGCCATTCGGCAAGACCCTGGCCTCGATGCTCGGCCTGCCGACACCGCCGCGCCTGCGTCGTGCCGACGCCGCCTGGGCCGCGCAGCCCTTCGCCGACGGCGCCATCCTCGTCGGCGGCGACAGCAAGGCGACACTGGCCGCGCCGCTGCTCGCCGCGCTCGGCGCAAGCGGCGCGCAACTGCGCATCGTGCCGGAGCACGCCGGGCTTGCGCCGCTGAAGGCCGCTGCGGCGAGCCTGGGACTCCAGCTGATCGGCAATCCCGCGCCGAGCGCCGGCGAGCGACCGAACCGCGCCATCGTGTTCGATGCCAGCGGTCTGTCGTCGCCGGCGCAGATGCGCGAGCTCTACGACTTCCTGCAGCCGCTGGTGCGCGGCCTGGTCCCCAACGGCCGCGTGTTGCTGCTGTCGCGCGCCGCCGACGCCTGCACCTCGGTCGGCGCCAAGACCATGTCGACGGCGCTGCGCGGCTTCATGCGTTCGCTGGCCAAGGAGATCGGCAAGAACGGCAATACCTGCAATCTGCTCGAAGTCGCCGAGAACGGTGAAGCGGCGCTGGCGGCACCGCTGCACTTTTTCCTGAGCGCACACTCGGCTTATGTCTCCGGCCAGACGCTGCGCATCACCACGAGCACGGCCAAGCCCGTCGAGCTGGCGGGCAGCCTCGCCGGCCGCAGCGCCTTGGTCACCGGCGCCGCACGCGGCATCGGCGCCGCGATCGCCGAAGTGCTCGCGCGCGAGGGGGCGCAGGTCATCGGCATCGATCACCCGTCGCAGGAGGGGGCGCTCGGCGAGACCATGGCCCGTATCGGCGGCCGCGGCCTGGCGCTCGATGTCACCGCAACGGATGCGGCGCAGCGCATCGCCGCCGAGGCGGGCGGTCTCGACGTGGTCGTCCACAACGCCGGCGTCACCCGCGACAAGATGCTGCGCAACATGAGCCCCCAGTACTGGGATCTGGTGCTGAACATCAACCTCGCGGCGATCATCGATATCAACGAAGGCCTGCTCAAGAGCGGCCTGAACGATGGCGCGCGCGTGGTCTGCATCTCCTCGATCGGCGGGATCGGCGGCAACGCCGGCCAGACCAACTACGCCTCGACCAAGGCCGGCGTGATCGGTTACGTCGACGCGATGGCGCCTACCTTTGCCAAGCGGGGTGGTGCGATCAACGCCGTGGCCCCGGGCTTCATCGAAACGCAGATGACCGCGGCGATGCCGCTGGGACCGCGTGAGATCGGGCGGCGCATCAACTCGCTGTCGCAAGGGGGGCTGCCGCAGGACGTCGCCGAGGCAGTGGCGTTCTTGGCCTCGCCGGCGGCCGCCGGCGTCAACGGCCAGACGCTGCGCGTCTGCGGCCAGAACTGGTTCGGTGCCTGATCCTAGCGTCTTAGGGCCCGCCGCTTTGCCTATTCGATGGCGGGGACCGGTAAACTGCGGTCCCCGCGCGTCGCTGCGCGGACCTTAAGAGGCCAATCACGAGAACGCCGTGTCCACCCCCACCTCCGACGCCGATGCCGATCTGGAGCTGATCGCCGAGTCGGCACTGCCGACGCGGCACGCCGAGTTCCGCATCGGCGTCTATCGCAGTGCCGATGGCAAGGAGCACGTCGTGCTGTCGCTCGGCGAACTCACCGGCGAGCCACCGCTGGTGCGCGTGCACTCCGAATGCCTGACCGGCGATGCGCTGTTCTCGCAGCGCTGCGACTGCGGCGCACAGCTCGAATCGGCGCTCGCGCAGATCGCGGCCGAGGGGCGCGGTGCGGTGCTGTACCTGCGCCAGGAAGGGCGGGGTATTGGTCTCGGCAACAAGATCCGCGCGTATGCCTTGCAGGATCGCGGTGCCGATACCGTCGAGGCCAATCACCAGCTCGGCTTTCCCGCCGACGCCCGCGAGTACAGCCTGGCCGTGCAGTTGCTGCGCAGGCTTGGCCTGCACCGCATCCGCCTGATGACCAACAACCCGCGCAAGCTCGACGCCCTGCGCGCCGATGGCATCGAGGTCGTCGAACGCGTCGCCGTCGAGACCGGCCGCAACCCCCACAACGAGAAATACCTCGCGGCCAAAGCGGCCAAGCTCGGGCATTGGTTGACGCTGCCCTGATGATGCGCCCGTCGCCATCGCCGTCGCAGACCGGCTTGTTGCGCGAGCTCGGCGCGCTGACGAGGTCGACCTATCGGTTGTCGCAGGGGTTCGTGCCCCTGCTGCGCCTGCTCGCCTCCGAAAACGACGTGACCCGTGACGAGCTCGCGCAGGCGATCGATCGCGCCTTCGAGGGTCTGTACCGGCACCCACTGCTGCGCCAAACCGAGCGGCTGACCCGCTACTTGCGTGCGCGTCGCCTGATTCCCAATGAACAGTCGACCGAGGACCTGATCCGCTTCGTGGTCGACCAGGCGGTCGCGCGCTCGCCGATGCAGGTGCCCGAGCAGATCGTCGAGGAGTTCTGGCAGTTCTTCGAGGAGCTGTTCGCGTCGCCCGAGCTCAAAGGGCTGGGCGAGCTGAGTCTGGACATGGTGCGGCTGGTGATCCGCACCTACGAGCCGCTACTGGTCGAGCTGATCAACATCCTCAAGGCCGGGCGTCGCTTCAACGCCTGGCAGTTGCAGGAGATCCTGCGCCGGGCCGCATTGATCCGCGGCGACGTGCTGATCGTGCGCAGACAGATCCGCGCGCTGCGCTACATCAAGCCGTTCTTCCAGACCGATCCCAAAGACTTCAAGACGCAGGCGCAGATCGTCGCGAGCATGGTGCGCGAGTTCGGGCCGTTCTTCGTCAAGATGGCCCAGGTCGCCGCCGCGAACGCCGACTTCCTGCCCGAGGAAATCGCGCGTGAGCTGGCCGTGTTCCACGAAGACGTGCCGCCGATGAGCGAGGACGAGGTGGTGCAGGCTTTCGTCGAGAGCTTTGGCAAGCCGCCGCACAAGCTCTATCTCGACTTCGATCCGGCCAAGCCGGTCAAGTCCGGTTCGATCGGCTCGGTGTACTTCGCCAAGAAGCCCTTCGTCGAGGACGGCCGCGAGGTGCTGCGGCCGGTGGTCATCAAGGTCGGCCGTCAGAACATCGACCGCGAGTTCGCGATCGGCAAGCTCGTACTCGGCCTGGCGATCATGTCCTCGCAGTACTGGGCGCCGCACTCGAAACTGACGCCGTTCCTGCGCGCGATGCAGGAGCAAGTCGACGAGTTCGTCGCCGGCTTCATGGCCGAGCTCGACTTCGATGCCGAAGCCGCAAATCACCTGCGCTTCGAACAGCGCAGCCTGCGTTCGAGGATGTGGCGCGTGCCGCAGCTCTACGGCCATTCGCGACGCATCATCGAGATGGAGTACCTGTCGGATGCCGCGAGCCTGACGCGCGCGCTGGCCGGCATGAGCGCGTCCGAGCGACGCCGCTTCCAGCGTGAGGTCTGCGAGCGCCTGTTGTACACATTGCTGCACCACGTGTTCGTGCACCAGGAGATCCACGGCGATCTACACCCGGGCAACATCATGGTCGATCGCGACGGCACGCTCTATTTGATCGACTGGGGCAACGTCGTCGGGCTCGATGGCAAGTGGGGCGCGGTCTGGGACTATCTCGCCGCCGCGGTCACCGCCGACACCGAGCTGCTCACTGAGGCGCTGATCCGCGTGAGCACCCAGCCCGAGGCCAACGCCGCCCGACGTGCGGAAATCAAGGCGGCACTCGACGAAACCCTGCGCAAGAAGGGCGTCGCGCCGCTGACGCGGCGCAACTTCGTCTCCGAGCTCAGGCGCGGTGGCTTCGATGGTCTGCACGCGCGCGGCCAGACGGTGCTGCATCTGTTGTCGAACACACAGCAGACCGGCCTGGTGATCAAGCGCGACTATCTGCATCTGTCGCGGGCGCTGTTCGCCGCCGCCGGCTCCTTCGGTTCGCTGTACGAGAACGACCCCAAGCGCCGGCTGGCCGCCGATCTGCTGCGCAGCCTGCTGCGCCTGCCGGTGACGCTGACCCAGGACCGCTTACACGAAGAACTCGGCCTGCTGCGGCGCCGCGCGGCACGCATGCTTCCGCGTGTGCTGCGTCCGCACCGGGCGGCCCTACCGTTGCACTAAAGCCATGGAATCGCTCTATCGCGCCGCCCGCGCAGCGCTGTTCCGGCTCGACGCCGAGCACGCGCACGAACTGACCCTCGGCCTGTTCAGGCGCTTGCCGGCACTGGCGACCGCGCCGTTTCGCGGCCCCGTGGTCGACGCACCGGTCGAACTGCTCGGACTGCGCTTTCGCAACCGCGTCGGCCTCGCCGCCGGACTCGACAAGAACGGCGAATGCCTGCGCGCCTGGCAGGCGCTGGGTTTCGGCTTCGTCGAAGTCGGCACGGTGACACCGCGGCCGCAGCCGGGCAATCCGAAACCGCGCCTGTTCCGCCTGCCGACGCAAGAGGCGCTGATCAACCGGCTGGGCTTCAACAACAAGGGGGTGGACCATCTGCTGCGATGCGTCGCCGAATCCGGCTATCAGGGCGTACTCGGCATCAACATCGGCAAGAACGTCGACACGCCGATCGAGCGGGCAGAGGACGACTACCTGCACGGTCTGCGCCGCGTTTACGCGACGGCCTCGTACGTGACGCTGAACATTTCATCGCCGAACACGAAGAACCTGCGCGACCTGCAGAACGAATCGCACCTACGCGGCTTGCTCACGCGCTTGAGCGCGCAAGGGCGCGCGCTCGCCCAACGGCACGGTAAGTACACGCCGATCCTGGTCAAGATCGCACCCGATGTCTCCGATGCACAACTCGACGGCATCGCGCTGGCGGCGCGCGAATGCGGCATCGACGGGCTGATCGCGACCAACACGACCATCTGCCGTCCGGGCTGCGAGGGCCTGCCGCTGGCGGACGAGACCGGCGGGCTGTCCGGTGCGCCGCTACGAGCATTGGCCGACGAAACCCTGCGCAAGCTGCGCATGCGCGTGGGCGCCGATTTTCCGCTGATCGGTGTCGGCGGCATCCATAGCGGCGCCGACGCCAAGGCCAAGCGCGCGGCCGGCGCCGACCTGGTGCAGATCTATACCGGCTTCATCTACCGCGGACCGGCGCTGATCGGCGAATGCGCTGCTGCCTTGTCGACCTGATGCGGTTGCCGGTTTCACGCCGAATCCAGTACAGTGCCGCCGCAATAACTTCGAACATTTCCTTGGGGGTCAGACGATGCGCAAGATGCTGATTCCGGCAGCCGCGGCCGCGCTGCTGTGGTCTGGCGTTTCACCCGCGGTGGCCGTGACGGATGACGGCATTCCGTATCTGGGTACGGGCTACCTGCACGAGTTCGGCGACGACAGTCGCGACTCGGACAATGGTGACGGTTTCGAGGTCCGTCTCGGCTGGCCGCTCGGCAAGTACGGCTACGACAATCTGTCGATCGAGGGTCTGTTCCACGCGTTGCGCCGTGATCGCGACATCGACGGCAACCCGGACTACCAGCGCGGCCTGATGGTCGACCTGGTCTATGACTTCGGCCTGTACGGCTGGGGCAGCGATGCCTCCACCAAGGCGCGCTTCAAGCCTTTCGTGCTCGCCGGTCTGGGTGTCGTGCAAGAAGACGTGCGCGGCGACGAGCACGAGCACTTCGGCATCAACCTCGGCGGCGGCTTGCTGATACCGCTGAACTGGCACGATCTCGCCGCGCGTTTCGAGGCACGTGTGCTGGCGCAGGACAACGACGACTCGGTCCAGGGTGAAGACCGGCTGATCGACTATCGTCTCGGGCTTGGCCTGCAGTTGCCGCTGAGCTTCCTGTTTCCGACGTCGGCGCCGGTGGTACCACCAGCCGACGAGTGCGCGATCGCCGTCGTCGATCCGATCACCGGCCGCAGCGACTGTGGCCTGGATTCCGACCGCGACGGCGTGCTCGACGGCCTCGACGAGTGTCCGGCGACGCCGAGCGGATCGGTCGTCGACGCCCGCGGCTGCACCCTGGACCTGGGCAGCGACGCCGACAATGACGGTGTCCCCAACGACGCCGACCGCTGTCCGGAAACCCCGGCAGGGGCGCAGGTCGATGCCCTTGGCTGCGTGGTCGCGCAGACGCTGGTACTGCGCGGCGTGAACTTCGAGAACGATTCCGCCGTGCTCACACCGGAGTCGCGGGAGATTCTCGACGGCGTCGCCGATTCCTTGAAGAGCCAGCCAAACCTGCGGGTCGAGATCGGCGGGCATACCGACAGCATCGGCAACGATACCTACAACGACATCCTGTCGAGGCAGCGTGCCGAGGCGGTGCGCCAGTACCTGATCGCGCGTGGCGTCGCCGCCGATCGCCTGGTCGCGATGGGCTACGGCGAGTTCAAACCGATTGACTCGAACGAGACTGCCGAAGGCCGCGCCAAGAACCGTCGCGTCGAGTTCAAGCTGATCGTCGAGTAATCGCCGCGCGCGGGCGCAGGCCGTCTCACCGACGCGGCCATCGGTAAGATGGCCGCGTTTTTCGTCGATGACGCAGCGTTTCGTGTCCGAGCCCGTGCCGTCCGAACATTTTGGCGATGTGCCATCGCCGTGCATCAAGGTGTGCACGCTCGACGCCCGCGGCCTGTGCACGGGCTGCCTGCGCCATATCGACGAGATCACGTGCTGGGGTGCGGCAACACCGGCGCAGCGGCGGGCCATCCTCGATCGCATCGCCCAGCGCCGGGCCGCACTCGCAGCGGCCTTGAACCGTGAGCAAGGGGCAGAAACTTGAACCACAGCGTTTCGCAGAAGACGGCCGTGCAACAGACTCTTTCGCAGCAAGATTTCGCTTTCACCTGCCGCGTGCCGACGCGTTGGTCGGATCTCGACATGCTCGGCCACGTCAACAACGCGCGCTTCTTCTCGTTCGACGAGAGCGCGCGACTCGAGTACTTCGGCGAGCTGATGCGCGGCGATCCAACGTTCTGGAAGGAGCGCGGCTTCATCCTTGCACGCATCGAGTGTGATTTTCTCGCCCAGCTCCATCACCCGGCGGTGGTCGACATCGGCTTTCGCATCGCGCGTATCGGGCGTAGCAGCATGAACACGCTCGCCGGCATGTTCGTCGACGGCAAGCCGGTGGCGGTCAGCCGCGGCGTCCTGGTGTGGTTCAACTACGAACTGCAAAAGCCGCAGCCGGTGCCCGACGATGTGCGCGCGCTGATCCGTGCGCGCGAGGTCATCGCGCCGGAGGAAAACTAGATCTTCAGCTCGCTGAACTCGCGCGCGGGCACGCCGCGCGCCCAGAGGTCGTCGAAATCCTTGAGGCGCAGCCGCGCGTCGAGCGGTGCATCGGCGTGGTAGCGCGCCTGGAGCGCCTCCGGCGAGGCGCGCTGCAGCAGACTGCGGCCGTCGGCGATGACCCATTCCTCGACCACACCGAGATCGGCCTCGTCGAGTTGACGGAACTGGATGCGGCTGGGCAACCTGCGCGCGAGCTCGACGAAGCGATGCGCGGAGCGCATCGCCAGCGCCGGCTGGTTCACCAGCACGCGAACGCGCGCACGCTCATGGGCGAGGCAGAAGTGTTTGATCCGTTCGACCAAGCCCTCGTCGCCGTAGATCGCCGCGTCGAAGCCGTGACTGAGTATCGCCAGCTCGTAGCGCGCCTGCGCGATCAGGCGCTGCAGCGCGGCGGCGTAGCCTGCGCGGCCGCTGACGGTTTCGGGCATACGGCCGCGCTCGTCCATCGCCTCACACCGCCTTGGCCTGATCGACGGCGTTGCCGATGTAGCTCGCCGGCGTCATCTGCAGCAGGCGCTGCTTCTCCGCTTCCGGCAGGTCGAGCGCGGAGACGAACGCGCGGATCGCGTCGCGGCCGATCCGCTGTCCGCGCGTCAGGCGCTTGAGCTGCTCGTAGGGCTCGGGCAGACCATAGCGGCGCATCACCGTCTGGATCGCCTCGCCGAGCACTTCCCAATTCTGGTCAAGGTCTTGCCCCATGCGCCAGGCGTCGGCTTCGAGCTTGCCGATCCCCTTGACGATCGCCTGGTAGGCGATCAGCGCATGGGCGGCACCGACGCCGAGGTTACGCAGTACGGTCGAGTCGGTGAGATCGCGCTGCCAGCGCGAGATCGGCAGCTTCTCGGCGAGATGCTGCAGTACCGCGTTGGACAGCCCCAGGTTGCCCTCGCCATTCTCGAAATCGATCGGATTGACCTTGTGCGGCATGGTCGAGCTGCCGACCTCACCGTCGACTGTCTTCTGACGGAAGTAGCCGACCGAGATATAGCCCCAGATGTCGCGGCAGAAGTCGATCAGGATGGTGTTGATGCGCGACAGCGCGTGGAAGTACTCGGCGATGTAGTCGTGCGGCTCGATCTGGGTGGTCGCCGGCGAGGCTTCGATGCCCAACGAAGTGAGGACTTCCCGGGTCAGCGCCGGCCAGTCGACGTCCGGGTAGGCCGCCAGGTGCGCGTTCCAGTTGCCGACTGCGCCGTTCATCTTGCCGAGGATCGCCACCTGCGCGAATTGTTCGCGCTGACGGCGCAAACGGTGCACGAACACGGCCATCTCCTTGCCCAGCGTCGTCGGCGATGCCGGCTGGCCGTGGGTGCGCGACAGCATCGGCTGTTCGGCATAGGCGTGTGCCAGGCCGCGGATGGACTTGATCACCTGGTCGATCGCCGGCAGCAGCACCTGTTCGCGCGCATCCTTGAGCATCAGCGCGTGCGCGAGGTTGTTGATGTCCTCGGAGGTGCAGGCGAAGTGAATGAACTCTTTGATGCCGCCGAGCTCGGGATGCGAGCTGATGCGCTCCTTGAGGTAGTACTCGACGGCCTTGACGTCGTGATTGGTCGTGTCCTCGATCGCCTTGACTCGCTGCGCCTCCTCGATCGTGAAGTTCTCGGCGATGCGGTCGAGCTTTTCGCGCGCCGCGGCCGAGAGCTTGGCCACCTCGGTGATCGACGGTTGCGCCGCCAGCGTCTCCAGCCAACGGATCTCGGCGAGCACGCGGTAACGCATCAGTCCGTACTCGCTGAAGATCGCGCGCAGCTTGACGGTCTTTTCGGCGTAACGGCCGTCGACGGGGGAGATGGCGGACAGCGAGGTCAGATTCATGTCGAGCAAAAGCGGGGTAGACGATGCCCGGCACATCGCGGGCAGGGGTCGTATTGTACGCCTACGATCTCGCCTGACCCTGAAAGACACGACATGACACACCGCCATACGACTTCGAACCGGCCCTCGCGTGGCTCGGCCTACCGCACCGAGCGTGACACGCTCGGCCTGATCCAGGTGCCGACGAAGGCGCTCTGGGGCGCACAGACGCAGCGCGCGATCGAGAACTTCCCGGTCAGCGGCCGCGGCATGCCGGCGAGGTTCATCCGCGCGCTCGGACTGATCAAGGCGGCAGCCGCCGATGCCAACGCCGCGCTCGGTCTGATCGAGCGGCCGATGGCCGAGGCCATCGCCAGGGCCGCGCTCGAAGTGGCCGAAGGTACGCACGATGATCAGTTTCCGGTGGACGTGTTCCAGACCGGTTCGGGCACGTCGAGCAACATGAACGCCAACGAGGTGATCGCCCGTCTGGCGAGCCGCACGCTCGGGCGCGCGGTGCATCCGAACGATCACGTCAACTGCAGCCAGTCGTCCAACGATGTCATCCCCAGCGCCATCCATCTTGCGGCCCTGCTCGCGCTGCGCGAGTCGTTGCTGCCGGCGCTGCACCATTTGGCGACGACGATCGAGCGCAAGGGGCGCAGCCTGCGGCACGTGACCAAAACCGGCCGCACGCACCTGATGGACGCGATGCCGTTACGTTTCGACCAGGAGCTGTCGGGTTGGGCACAGCAGATCCGTCACGCGCTCGCGCGTCTGCAAGCGACCGCGCCGCGTCTGCAACGGCTCGCGCTCGGCGGCACCGCGGTCGGCACTGGCGTCAACGCGCATCCACGCTTCGCCGCCATGGCTTGCCGGGCGTTGTCGCGGCGCCTGGGTGTGCGCTTGGCCCCGGCCGAGAACCATTTCGAGGCACTCGCCAGCCAGGACACCGCGGCGGAACTCTCGGGCCAACTCAAGGTTACCGCCTGCGCAATGATGAAGATCGCCAACGATCTGCGCTGGATGAACTCCGGCCCGCTGGCCGGACTCGGCGAGATCGAACTGCCGGCGCTGCAACCGGGTTCGTCGATCATGCCGGGCAAGGTCAATCCGGTGATTCCGGAATCGGTGTGCATGGTCGCGGCAGCGGTGATCGGCAACGACGCCGCGATCACGCTCGCTGCGCAATCCGGCAACTTCCAGCTCAACGTGATGCTGCCGCTGATCGCCGACCGGTTGCTCGACAGCTTGCATCTGTTGTCCGCCGGCGCCCGCTTGCTCGCCGACCGCGCGATCGCCGGCTTCACCGTGCACACACGCGCCATCGGCGAGAAACTGGCACGCAATCCGGTGTTGATCACGGCCGCGAATACGGTCATCGGGTACGAGCGTGGCGCGGCGATCGCCAAGCAGGCGTATCGCGAGGGGCGGCCGATACTCGATGTCGCGGTGGAGCTGACCGGCATGCCGCGCGGCGAACTGGCGCGCTTGCTCGATCCGCGGGCGCTGACGCGCGGCGGCCTGCCAGGGCGGCCCAGGTCGTGACCGCCTGCGCCCGACACCGTTGATCGGCGTTGGCCTACGGCCCGTCGGTCGCCGGATTCGTATTCTGCGGACGCTGCTTTAAGTTGCGGTGAAGCCCGTGAACGGTGATCCACCGATGTTCGACTTCAACTGGCGTAACGCCCGCCGCAAACCGCAGGACCCGCAGGCCGAGGGTGCCGAACGCCCAGTGCCGTTTCTCGCGGTCTACGCGCCGACCGAATGGGGGCTCGCCGATCCCGCCTGGCAGGATCTGTTACAGAAGGCGGTGCCCATCGGATGCCGCGTCGCGATGCGCGCCGTCGAACAGACACCGCCGGAGGTATCGGCGGCGCCGCTGGATGCTGAGTTCGCGCTGGGTCTGTTCGTGCCGCCGGCGGCGCTCGACCGGCTGGCCGACCGCGTACTCGCTGCCCGCGAAGCGGGTGCGGCGGCGACGCTGATCGTCGCCGTGCAAGGCCAGCAGCTCGCCGCGCTCGGACGCTGGCTGCAGTCGCGCGCGCACAAGGGGCGTCTGGTCGGCCTGCGCCTGATCCTGGCGCGCGACACCGAGGACGTACTGCGCCAGCTGCCGGAGCGTATGCGTCACGGCGTCGAGGACAACCTGATCCGCATGCCGGTATCGACCGAAATCGAAGATTCTCCGCACAAGAATTTCTTCGTCTTCAGTCCGGAACTGCAGTCGCTGGTCGGCCGTATCCGCGCGTATGCCCGCAACGGCATCTCGCGCGCCTACCTGCTCGGCGGACCCGGCAGCGGCAAGACCTCGCTGGCGTATTTTTACTATCTGGTCCGCAACAAGGGGCGCTTCGTGTCGGTGAACCTCGCCGCCGAGAACACCGGCGACAAGGCAGCCGTCAAATCCCTGCTTTGCGGCCATGTCATGGGCGCTTTTCCCGGCGCGGGCGCACGGCTGGGTGCCTTCACGGTGGCGCGCGACGGCGTCTGCTTCATCGACGAGGCGCACGGCGTGACCGGTGCGGTCATGGAAGTCTTGATGGAGGCGCTCGACAACGGCCAATACATGCCGTTCGGCGCCTCGGCCAAGCAGCCGCTCGATTGCGCGCTGCTGTTTGCCACCAACCGCAGCTGGGCCTCGCTGCAGGCCTCGGTCAACATCGACGAGTTCACGCGCCTGGGCGCGGCCGTGCTCGAAGTGCCCGAGTTGTACAAGCGCGAGGAAGACCTGATCGCGGTGGTGGCGACGACGCTGGCGCGCTTGGGTGCGAGCTGCACGACCTGGACCGCGCCCGAGGGCATCGACGAGGCGGCCTGGCGACGCATCCGCGAATGCCGCTGGCACGGCAACGTACGCGCACTGGTGCGCGTGATCGAGGCGGCTTTCGTCGAAACGGCGGCCAATGGCGCCACCACGTTGATCCCGGCCGCGGCGATCGAGGGCGGCATCGCGCTCTGGGAGCCGGCCCAGCATCACAGCCATCGCCTCTACGCGGCGGCGTGAGGCGCCCCTGGGCGCGGGCCGCGAGGCGCAAAACCGGGTAGGATGCGCGCCCGGTGATCTCTCCGAGCCGCGCAGCCGTATGACTACGATCCGCCAGGACGACTTCATCCAGTCCATCGCCGACGCCTTTCAGTACATCAGCTACTACCACCCGCTGGACTACATCCGCGCCCTCGGCGAGGCCTACGAGCGGGAAGAGAATCCCGCGGCCAAGGACGCGATCGCACAGATCCTGACCAATTCGCGCATGAGCGCGGAAGGTCACCGGCCGATCTGCCAGGACACCGGCATCGCCACGGTCTTCCTCAAGGTCGGCATGAACGTGCGCTGGGACGCCGCGCTCTCGGTCACCGACATGGTCAACGAGGGCGTGCGCCGCGCCTACAACCATCCGGACAACAAGCTGCGCGCCTCGGTGCTCGCCGATCCGGCCGGCAAGCGCATCAACACCCGCGACAACACCCCGGCCGTCATCCACTATGAAATCGTGCCGGGCGATCATGTCGAGGTGATCTGCGCTGCCAAGGGCGGCGGCTCGGAAGCCAAGGCCAAGATGGCGATGCTCAATCCGAGCGATTCGATCGTCGACTGGGTGCTCAAGACGGTGCCGACGATGGGCGCCGGCTGGTGTCCGCCGGGGATTCTCGGCATCGGCATCGGCGGTACGCCGGAAAAGGCCATGCTGCTGGCCAAGGAAGCGCTGATGGCGCCGGTGGACATCCACGCACTCAAGGCCCGCGGGGCCAAGAACCGTGCCGAGGAGCTGAGGATCGAGCTCTACGAGAAGGTCAACAACCTCGGCATCGGCGCGCAGGGCCTGGGCGGCCTGACCACGGTGGTCGACGTCAAGGTGCTGGACTACCCGACACACGCCGCGAACTTGCCGGTCGCGATGATCCCGAACTGCGCGGCGACGCGTCACGTACACTTCGAACTCGACGGTTCCGGTCCGGCCGAACTGCCGACGCCCAGACTCGAGGACTGGCCGAAGGCGACCTGGCAGGCCGATACGAGGACGGCAACCCGCGTCAATCTCGACACGTTGACCCGGGACGAGGTCGCAAGCTGGAAGCCGGGCCAGATCCTCCTGCTCAACGGCAAGATGCTCACCGGACGTGATGCCGCGCACAAGCGCATTCAGGATATGCTGGCGCAAGGCGAGAAGCTACCGGTCGATTTCACCAACCGCGTCATCTACTACGTCGGTCCGGTCGATCCGGTGAAGGGGGAGGTCGTCGGTCCCGCCGGTCCGACGACGGCGACACGCATGGACAAGTTCACCGAGATGATGCTCGCCAAGACCGGGCTGATCGCCATGATCGGCAAAGCCGAGCGCGGTCCGGTGGCGATCGAGGCGATCAAGAAGCATCGGAGCGCCTATCTGATGGCGGTCGGCGGAGCGGCCTATCTCGTCGCCAAGGCGATCCGCAGCGCGCGGGTCGTCGCCTTCGAGGATCTGGGCATGGAGGCGATCTACGAGTTCGAGGTGCAGGACATGCCGGTGACGGTCGCCGTCGACGCGAGCGGCGAGTCGGTGCACGAATCCGGGCCCAAAGCCTGGCAGGCGAAAATCGCCGGCCGCATCGGCAACGTTCCCGTGGCGCTCGCATGATCGCTTCGTTCCGCACGCTCGCCTTGCTCGGCTTTCTGGCCTGCGTCTTGGGCATGGCCTTTGCGCTGTACCTGGAGCATTTCCGCGGCTTCGAGCCGTGCCCGATGTGCATCTTCCAGCGCGTGGCGATGATCGGCGCCGGCCTGGTCTTTCTCGCCGCGGCCCTGCACGGCCCCCGTGGTTTCGGCCGCTGGGTCTATGCGCTGTTGGCCGCCACCGTCTCGGGCATCGGTGCCGGCATCGCCGCGCGCCACGTCTGGCTACAGTCGCTGCCCGAGGATCAGGTTCCGGCCTGCGGACCTACGCTCGACTACCTGATGGACATGATGCCCTTGACGGAGGTCGTGCGCCTGGTGCTTGAGGGCGACGGCAACTGCGCCGTCATCGATGCACAGTGGCTCGGCATCTCGCTGCCGGGCTGGACCCTGATCGCATTCATCGGTCTTGCACTGTGGGCGCTGATCGCGCCGGTGCTCGCGCGCCGCCCCGGCTGGTGACCGTGCCCGACGATTCCCGATTCCGCAGTTCCCGATTCCCGGCAAATCCATGACCTACGCGACGACCGATCTCTCCGATGCTCATCCCGAAGCCCAGGTGGCCGAGCCGATCTTCGGTGATTTTGGCGGGCTGACCGATTTTCACGGACCGATCAAGACGCTCAAGGTGTTCGAGGACAACGCGCTGGTGCGCGCGACGTTGGAGACGCCGGGCGAGGGCAGAGTGCTGGTCGTCGACGGCGGCGGCTCGAACCGCTGCGCGCTGGTCGGCGGCAACCTCGGCCAGCTCGCCGTCGACAACGGCTGGGCCGGTATCGTGGTCTTTGGCTACGTACGCGATGCCGATGAACTGGCCGAACAGGCGATCGGCATCAAGGCGCTGGGCACCCATCCGCGCAAGTCGGAAAAAGGCTTGCATTCTGCGGTGCAGGACAAGACGGTGAGTTTCGCGGGGGTCACCTTCCGGCCCGGCGCCTGGCTGTACGCGGATGCCGATGGCATCGTCGTCAGCGATGCCCCGATCCACGGCTGAGCCTGCGCCAAGCGTGGCCGCGAGCGGAGAAACCGGCTAAAGTCCGCGCCGCTTTTTGGTTCAAACCGACGAGAGGTCCCAATGATGAGCGGAGTCAAAGGCGTCGAGATCCTTGGCGCGATCAAGCCGGCCTACAAGAAAATCCTGACGCCGGAAGCCTTGAAGTTCCTGGCGACGCTGGTGCGCAAACACGGCCCGACGCGCGACAAGCTGATGGCCTATCGCGCCGAGCGCCAGGCCGCGGTCGACGCCGGCAAGCTCAAGCTCGGCTTTCTCAAGGAAACGGCGAAGATCCGTGAGGGCAAGTGGAAGATCGCCGGCATTCCGGCCGACCTCATGGACCGTCGCGTCGAAATCACCGGACCGGTCGACCGCAAGATGATCATCAACGCCCTGAACTCGGGCGCCAAATGCTTCATGGCGGACTTCGAGGATTCGGCCGCGCCGACCTGGGATCTGATGATGGACGGGCAGGTCAACCTGTTCGATGCGGTGCGCCGCAAGATCAGTTTCACCAACGAGGCCGGCAAGGAATACAAGCTCAACAAGGACATCGCCACGCTGATCGTGCGTCCGCGCGGCTGGCATCTGCTGGAGAAGCACATCTTGATCGACGGTGAGCCGGCGCCCGGCGGCATCGTCGACTTCGCACTGTTCTTCTTCCACAATGCCAAGGAACAGCTCAAGCGCGGGACCGGCCCGTACTTCTACCTGCCGAAGATGCAGTCGCATCTCGAAGCCCGGTTGTGGAACAGCATCTTCAAGGACGCGCAGGACCTGCTGAAGATCCCGCAAAAAACGATCAAGGCCACCGTGCTGATCGAGACGATCTGGGCCGCGTTCGAGATGGACGAGATCCTCTACGAGCTGCGCAACCACATCGTCGCGCTCAACTGCGGCCGCTGGGACTACATCTTCAGCTTCATCAAGACCTACCGGAATCATCCCGACCGCATCATTCCGGACCGCCATAGCGTCGGCATGGATCGCCACTTCCTCGACAGCTATTCCAAGCTGCTGTGTGAAACCACGCACAAGCGCGGCGCACAGGCGATGGGCGGCATGGCCGCATTCATCCCGATCAAGAACGATCCGGCCAAGAACGAGCAGGTGTTCGCCAAGGTCGCTGCCGACAAGCTGCGCGAGGTCAAAAACGGGCATGACGGCACCTGGGTCGCGCATCCGGGCCTGGTACCGGTGGCGATAAAGGTGTTCGACGAGCACATGCCCACGCCCAATCAGGTCCACAAGCAGTTCGACTACAAGATCAAGGCCAAGGACCTGCTCGAACTGCCGGAAGGCCAAATCACCGAGGACGGTCTACGCAACAACATCAACGTGGGCATCCAGTACATCGAGGCGTGGATCAGCGGCAACGGCTGCGTCCCGCTACACAATCTGATGGAGGATGCCGCGACGGCCGAGATCTCGCGTGTGCAGGTGTGGCAGTGGGTCAAGTACGGCGTCACGATGGCCGATGGCCGCACCGTCACGCGCGAATTGGTGCTGCGTATGATCGACGAGGAACTGGCGACGGTGCGCAAGGCGCTCGGCGACGAACGCTTCTACAAGGGCCGGTTCGCCGAGGCCGCGGGCATCTTTGCGCGCATGTCCACGGCCGCGCAGTGCGCGGACTTTTTGACCTTGCCTGCGTACGAGTACCTCGACTGAGGGCCGACCGCGGCAGACACGACGGGGCGCGATTGCTGGCGCCCCGTTTTCATGTCCGCGACAGAACACGTCAGCCCTGTGTGTCAATGGCATCTGCAGCAGTGGGCAAATCCGACTGCGTGCTTGTGCGCTGCAAAATGATTGCCGCTATAATCGCGGCCCCTTACGGCATACCCCTGCGTCGGCGTCCGGTCCCGGCTCGCACGCAGCGTGCGGACAGCTGCCGCGAGGCTCAGTTTCGACGAGCCGGAGTTCGGTTTCTTTGACCCGAGAGGACTGTTGCAGATGACCACCCGTGACGAGCAGATCAAGGCCCTGGAAAAGGATTGGGCGGAGAACCCCCGCTGGAAGAACGTCAAGCGCGGCTACACCGCCGCCGACGTGGTCCGCCTCCGGGGCTCCCTGCAGATCGAGTACACGCTGGCCAAGCGCGGCGCGGAAAAGCTCTGGCGCCTCGTCAACGGCGAGGCCAAGAAGGGCTATGTAAACGCCTTCGGCGCGATCACCGCCGGTCAGGCCATGCAGCAGGCCAAGGCCGGCCTCGAGGCCGTGTATCTCTCTGGCTGGCAGGTCGCCGCCGACGGCAACACCTCCGAGACCATGTACCCGGACCAGTCGCTCTACGCCTATGACTCGGTGCCGACCATGGTCCGCCGCATCAACAACACTTTCAAGCGTGCCGACGAGATCCAGTGGTCGCGCGGCATCGGCCCCGGCGACAAGGACTTCATCGACTACTTCCTGCCGATCGTGGCCGACGCCGAGGCCGGCTTCGGCGGCGTGCTCAACGCTTTCGAGCTGATGAAGAACATGATCGCCGCCGGTGCGGCCGGCGTGCACTTCGAAGACCAGCTCGCAGCCGTGAAGAAGTGCGGCCACATGGGGGGCAAGGTGTTGGTGCCGACGCAGGAAGCGATCGAAAAGCTCATCGCCGCGCGCTTCGCCGCCGACGTGATGGGCGTGCCGACCATCGTGCTCGCACGCACCGACGCCGAGGCCGCCAACCTGCTGACCTCGGACCACGACCCCAATGACAAGCCGTTCATCACCGGCGAACGCACGTCCGAGGGTTTCTATCGCGTCAAGAACGGCCTCGAGCAGGCCATCTCGCGCGGCGTCGCCTACGCGCCCTACGCGGACCTCGTCTGGTGCGAGACCGGCACGCCGGATCTGGGCTTCGCCCGCGAATTCGCGCAGGCGGTCCATGCCAAGTGCCCGGGCAAGCTGCTCGCCTACAACTGCTCGCCGTCGTTCAACTGGAAGAAGAACCTCGACGACAAGACCATCGCCAAGTTCCAGGACGAGCTGTCAAAGCTTGGCTACAAGTACCAGTTCATCACGCTCGCCGGCATCCACATCAACTGGTACAACACCTTCCAGTTCGCGTACAACTATGCGCGTGGCGAGGGCATGAAGCACTACGTGGAGATGGTGCAGGAGCCGGAGTTCAAGGCGCGCGAGCAGGGCTACACCTTCGTTTCGCACCAGCAGGAGGTTGGCGCCGGCTACTTCGACGACGTCACCACCGTGATCCAGGGCGGCAGCTCCAGCGTCAAGGCGCTGACCGGCTCCACCGAGGAGGAACAGTTCCACTGATCGGCCAGATGCCTCCGACGGACGTCGAGCATCGAACGAAACCCCCGAGTCCATCGGGGGTTTCTTTTTGACTCGAAGCCGCGCGCCGCTGGCATCGAGAGCGCTTCACCTGGCCCGCGGGAGCGGCTCGCGGATCGGGTAGACGCCGTTGGTGAACGCCAGCACCATGAAGCCGTTGTCCATGCAGCTCACCCAGATCCGGCCGTCGACGAACTGCGGTGGCGAGCTGCACCAGTCGGCGCTCAGGTTGCCGGAGACGGGGCCGCTGCCCAGATCGTCGAGCAGCCCCGGCAACGCGGCGACGTAGTCGACCACGGACGCGACATCGCGCATCAGCGTTTCCGCGAACGAGTCCGATCCGGCGCTGTTCAGATCGGAAATCGTCGGCAGCACACCGCCGACCCAGGCGTGCAGCGAGTGTTGCAGTTGCAGCCCCTTGCCGGTCTGCGCCGGCGGGTTGTAGTAGGCGATCTCGCGCACCTGCAGCGGATCGCGGATGTCGAACACACGGATGCCCGACTGGAAGTAACCGCAGGCCAGCGCCGTCGGATCGGCATGGCGATCGACACTGCAGTAGTGCGCCTCGTAGCCGAAGGCACCATTGCCGGCGACGTCGACGCGGCGCAGATCGGCGTTCTCGCTGAACTGGATCTGGAGCTGGATTTGCTTGACGACCTTGGGCTCAGCGGGATCGACGATGTCGACGATGCGCACGCCCTCGGAGTTGAACTCGTCGGCGACGATCAGGTGCGGCCTGCCGTTCCAGCTCACGGGGATTGCATGCTGGGCGCAGCTCGTCGCGTTCCACGTCAATGAGCCGATTTGTCGCACCTGCGGCGCCGGCTTACGGGCCTGCACCTCGCTGACGTCGAGAATCGTCACGCCGCCGGGGAAACAGGTGGCGAGGTACATGGTGTTGCCGTCGGCGCTGAACTCGGCACCGTGATTCGCCGGTATGCCCTTGAGCCCGGTGTAGATGATGCGCGGCGAAGCCGGATCGCGGGTGTCGATCGCGGTGATCGAGCCGCCGACGAGACCCGTCGCCCAGTAAGTCATGCCATCCGGCGCCCAGTTGCCCTCGTGACCGAGCACGTTGCTCGGAAACGACAGGCTGGTGCCGCCGATGCCATTCAGGTGCACCGGCTTGGCGCAGTCGGAGATGTCGTAGACATCGAAGAATGCACCGCCCACCAGAGGGCCGACGGCGACGCCGCCGAGCAGCTCGCGCGCTGCGTTGACCTTGAGCGATTCCCAGGTGCCGGCCGCCATCGCAGGGGCGGTGAGCGTCGTCGCCAGCACCGGCCGCGTCGGATCGCGCGCATCGACGACATGCACGCCGGGATTCGGTTGCAGCAACTGCAGCGGGTCGATCAGCACACCGCTGGTCGCAAGGTAGGCACAGGTGTCGAACGCCGGATTGACGATGCTCGCACCCACACCCTGATACTGGCCGACGAGTTCGAGGTTGCACGAGTAGCCGAGCAGATTGCGACCACTCTGGCGATCGGCAATCGGCACCTGTCCCTGCAGGCCGGTTTCCGGCCGCGAACCGGGCCCGCAGTCGGCCAGCATCGTGCCGTTCTCCGGGATCGTGGATGGCCCCGGGGTGTCGCTGCTGCCGCAGCCGCCGAGCAGCAGCAGCAGCGAGGCCAACGCCGGTCTCAGGCCAAATTGCGTCATTTTTTGATCTCCTTGCTCGCACTCGTGCACAGCACGCACGACGTTTTGCACGACTTTAGGCGAGTCGACTCCGCGGCGCACGCGCTAAGATCGGCACGGCCCCCATGCGCGGCGGGCACAGGGGGAGAAACATGCGTCTACTCAAGTGGCTGCTGGTCACGGTGGCCGTTCTGGTGCTCGGCCTGGTCGGGGTCGGCTTGTTTCTGCCAGACGAAGCTAGGCTGGAGCGCTCCGTGGTCGTCGATGCACCGCCGGCCACCGTCTACACCGCGCTCAACGGCTTCCGACGGTTCAACGAGTGGTCGCCGTGGGCCGGGCTCGATCCCGATGCGCGCTATACCGACGAAGGCCCGCCGGTCGGAGTCGGCGCCAAGCAGAGCTGGAACAGCGAGGATCCCGCCGTGGGCAGCGGCAGTCAGCAGATCGTCGAGGTCGAGCCCTTCGAGCGGATCCGCATGCGCCTCGCGTTCGCGGGCTTCGACAGCGAGAACTACGCGAGCTACACACTCGCGCGGCAAGGTGAGGGCACGCGCGTCACCTGGGGCTACGAGAGTCGCTTCTACGGCAACCTGATGGCACGCTACTTCGGTCTGATGCTCGACCGCATGCTCGGACCGCAGTACGAGCAGGGGCTGGCCAAGCTCAAACCACTGCTCGAATCACTGCCCAAGGATGACCTCAGCACGCTCGAAGTGACGGTAATGCAGGTCGAGCCGCAGCCGATCGTCTACCAGTCGGGTTCGGCCAACGCCGCCGATGCCGCCGAAGTGCTCGGCGGCATCTACGCGCGGCTGTCGGCGCACATGGCTGCGAACGGGCTTTCGGAAGCGGCGCCGCCGATCGCGATCACGCGCGAGTACGACGAAGAAACCGGCACCTGGCGCTTCGACGCGGCGATGATCGTCGATCGCGCCGATCCGCCGGCGGCCGAAGGCGAGGGCATCCGCGCCGGCACCACCTACGGTGGCTGGGTCGCGCGCGCCGTGCATACCGGCCCCTATGCGGACAGTGACGCCACATACCGGCAGCTGATGACGTGGCGCATCGTGGCCGGCTTACAGGACAACGGCGATCGCTGGGAGCAGTACGTCAGCGATCCCGGCACGACGCCGGAGTCGGAGTTGAAGACGCACATCTACTGGCCGATCAAGTAGCCGCGGTCACGGCCACAACGGACGAAAAAAGGCCCGCGTGCGCGGGCCCTTTGATACGGGGAGGGTGCTGCCCAAGAAGCGCTTCACACACCGATCGGGCCGCCGTCGTCGCGCGTGATGACGATGGTGGCCGAGCGCGGACGTTGGCCGGCTGCGCCGGTCTGCAGCGCGTTGCGGCTCGGGTTGGGCCAAGTACTGTCGAGCTGATCCAAGGTGCCATCCTCGCCGGGGTGCTGGACGTTGACGAACATGGTTCGGTAGTCCGGCGTCATGTCCACACCGGTGATCTCACAGCCGCGCGGGCCGACGAGGAAGCGACGCACCGTGTCGCCCGTGGCTTTGGCCCCGGCGATGGTCGGTGCATTCGTGGTCGTGACGACTACGCCGTCACCGACCCGTCCCGGCAGTGCCGCCAGCATCTGGTTGTTGCTGCGATCATTGCCCGGAAAGACCCCGTCGTCGGTCTGGATCCACAGCACGCCGCGGGCATCGAACCACAGCCCGTCGGGGCTGGAAAAGTCGTTGGCATCGGTCAGCCCCGAGACGTTCGTGGTCGCGGGATCGGCATCGGAAGCCGCACCGAACAGGAAGATGTCCCAGTCGAAGCGCATCGCCTCCTGCACGCCGCCGGATTCGCGCCAGCGGATGATGTGCCCGTTGGCGTTGCCAAGACGCGGATTGGCGGCGTCGGCCTGACCCTGCTGGGTGCGGCGCGTGTTGTTGGTCAGCGTCAAGTAGACCTCACCGTTGACCGGGTTCACCGCGGCCCACTCCGGGCGGTCCATCTTGGTCGCGCCGACCGCGTCCGCCGCCAGGCGCGTCGCGATGCAGACGTCGGCCTGGCTCGCGAACGGGAACAGCGTATTGTTGATGTCCAGGCCGTTCTGGTTGTGCACCAGCGCGATCCATTCACCGCTGCCGTCGGCGTTGAACTTGGCGACGTACAGCGTGCCGTGGTCGAGGTACTTCGCGCCGACGGCGAGGCGGTCGCTGCGCTCGGCATCCGCCGGATCCCAGTTCTCGGCCGAGACGAACTTGTAGATGTACTCGAAGCGGGCATCGTCGCCCATGTAGAACACCAGCGGCCGGCCGGGGATGGCCGGCGCTGCCCAGCAGCCCTCGTGGACGATGCGGCCCAGTGCCGTACGCTTCTGCGGGCGCGAATCCGGATCGAACGGGTCGATCTCGACGATGTAACCGAAGGTGTTGGCCTCGTTGCGGTAATCGGTGGTCGCACTGCCGCCGGGCTGGGCGGTGATGTTGAAGCGGCGGTAGACGTCGGCGTCGACGGTGTCCCATTTGCGATAGGAGAAACCGGCGCTGTTCGGACTCAAGCCGTTGCGCGCCAACTGGGCGTTGTCGGCGGCATTGCGCAGAGCGACGTCGTCTCCGCGCTTCCAGTAGGAGAACCAGTTCTCCTCGCAGGTCAGGTAAGTCCCCCAAGGCGTGTGACCATGCGCGCAGTTGTTGAGCGTGCCGCGCGTGCGCGTGCCGTTGGGCGAAAACGGTGTGAACAGCCGCGCGCTGCCGCGCGCCGGTCCGGTGATGTCCATCTCGGTGAACGGCGTGATACGGCGGTTGAATGGCGAGGTCCGCACATAGGACATCCGATTGCTGCCGACTTCGCGTCGCACTTCGATGATGGAGACGCCGTGAGCGTTCATTTCCTTGTCGACTTCCGCCTGCGGACGGTTGCCGTTGACGTCCTGGGTCGGTCCGGCCACGTGCAGGTAGGCATCGAGCACCTGCTCGTGGTTGATCGCCAGCAGGCCGCGGTCGGAGCGAGTGCGAGCCCACTGGCCCGCGTCGGACAGGCCGAAATAGGCCATGCCGTCGTGCTGGTCGCCGGCGCGGCGATCCGAGGCGGTGTCCGTGCCATCGTTGCGGAAGTCGGGGGTTCCCCCGTCGATGGGATCGCCAAAGGCGTACAGCACCGTGGCGCTGTAGCCGGCAGGCAGGGTCACGGCATCGTTGCGATTCTTTGCCACCGCCGCAAAGCCCAGCGAACGCGGCGCGCCGGCTTCATCGTCGTCGTCGCTACAGCCGACCAGCGCCAGACTGCCGAGCGTCGTCGCGCTGGCCAGGGTGACGCCGCCACGCAGAACGTCGCGCCGCTGCAGACGCGCGGACAGGACGTCCTCGAAGCGGGTGTTGGCCGAATGATTGTGGATTTCGTCAGGATGCGTGCTCACGGAAGACTCCTGCTTGCATGAAGGGGCTGGCTACGGGTAGCGCGAGCCTAGGCGGGGTCAGTGAAGCTTTCGGGACGATTCGATGACACGCACGTCGGTGTCGCCATTCCAGCGGGGGTGCACCGCCGCCGCGTCGCGTTCGATCGCTGCTAAGATCGCCGTGCAAAGGAGATTCACGATGATTCGCATCATGCTGGTCGACGACCACCGCCTGGTCCGCGCCGGACTCAAGCGTGTGTTGACCGAGGTCGCCGACATGACCGTCGTCGCCGAAGCCAGCAGCGGCGAGGAAGCCTTGGAACTGGTTCGCGATGCCGCACCCGATGTCGTGTTGATGGACATCAACATGCCGGGCATCGGTGGGCTGGAAGCGACGCGACGACTGCTGCAGCGAGTGCCGACCGCCAAGGTCATCGTCGTGTCGATGCACTTGGAGGAGCCGTATCCGAGTCGCATGCTCGCAGCGGGTGCCGCCGGCTATATCAGCAAGGACTCGGCGGCCGACGAGGTCGTCACCGCGATCCGGCGCGTTCACGGCGGTGGGCATTACGTCGCCGCCGATGTCGCCGGCAACCTCGCCGCGAGTCTGGTCAAGGGCCCGAGTGGCGCATCGCCGTTCGATCAACTCTCGCAGCGGGAAACCCAAGTGATGTTGATGGTCACCAAGGGGTACTCGACCCAGGAGATCTCGGACCGTCTGCATCTGTCGCCAAAGACGGTGAGCACTTACCGTTACCGGTTGTTCGAGAAGCTGGGCGTGGGCAATGACGTCGAGCTCACCCGCATGGCCATGCGCTACGGCCTGCTCGACGAACGCGCGGGAACCCGCAACGAACCTTGAGCGGACCCATCCGGCCGTATCGATGGGCTCCACCGACACGCCGTTCGACCACACGGCGTTCCTGTCGCAACTGAGCAGCCTGCCCGGCGTCTACCGCATGTACGGCGCCGGCGACGAGCTGCTGTACGTGGGCAAGGCACGCAACCTGCGCAAGCGCGTCGGCAGCTACTTTCTGCGCGCGAGCGGCAATCCCCGCATCGAAAGCATGGTTGCCCAGATCCGCCGCATCGAGGTGACGCTCACGCACACCGAGGATGAGGCCTTGCTGCTCGAAGCCAACCTCATCAAGGAGCTCAAGCCGCGGTACAACGTCTACTACCGCGACGACAAGAGTTACCCCTACGTGCGGTTCAGCGCGCACGAATTTCCGCGCATTTCGTATTACCGCGGAGCGCGTAGTGGGCACGATCGCTATTTCGGCCCGTTTCCGAGCGCATCCGCGGTGCGCGAGACCTTGCAGTCGCTGCAAAAGTTGTTCCGCCTGCGGCCGTGTCGAGACAGTTTTTTCGCCCACCGCGATCGGCCTTGCTTGCAGTATCAGATCAAGCGCTGCTCGGCGCCTTGTGTCGGCCTGATCAGCGCCGATGACTACGCACACGACGTGCGCAATGCCATGCGCCTGCTCGAAGGCAAGGGCGACGAGCTGGCGCTGGAGCTGCAACAGCAGATGGAGCGCGCCGCCGACGCGCTGGAGTTCGAGCTGGCGGCCCGCTTGCGTGACCAGATCGCAGCGCTCAAGCGTATCCGCCAGAGCCAGACGATGACCGGCGGCGCACGGAATCTCGACGTGATCGCGGTCGCGCTGCATCCGGCGAGCAGTTGCGTGACCGTGGTCAGCGTGCGCGACGGCGTGAACCTGGGACACCGCAGTCATTTTCCGCAACACCCGCTGCATGCAGAAGCGGAGGACTTGCTGGAAAGCTTCATCAGCCAGCATTACCTGCAGCAGCCGCCACCGGCGGAACTTTTGGTGAGTCATGCGCTCGCGGACCCCGCGCTGATCGAGCACGCCTTAAGCCAGCGCGCACAGCGGCGGATACGCATCAGCCGACCGAGCCGTGGCCCACGGCAGCGTTTGCTCGAAATGGCGCAGCAGACGGCAGATCAGGCCCTGTCGGCGCATCTGCTGGAAGCCGCGACGATGGACGAACGTCTGCTCGAACTCGCGCGCGTGCTCGATCTCGAACGAGCACCGCAGCGGCTGGAATGCTTCGACATCTCGCACACGCAGGGCGAGCGGGCGGTTGCGTCCTGCGTGGTCTTCGGGCCGCAGGGGCCGCTCAAGAGCGGCTATCGCAAATTCAACATTGAGGACATCGAACCGGGCGATGACTACGCGGCGATCCGGCAAGCGGTCGGTCGGCGCTTCGCGCGGATGCGCGGGCAGGGCGCTGCGATGGCCAGCGCGGACGGTCCCGCGGCGCAGACCCCGGATGTGCTGTTCATCGACGGCGGCACCGGCCAACTCAACGCCGCGCTCGAAGCCCTGGAGGAACTCGACATCACCGATCTGCGCGTGGTTGCGATCGCCAAGGGTCCGAGCCGCAAACCGGGGCTGGAGGAGCTGATCCTGCCGGAACGCGACGGCGCGCTGCGGCTGCCGCCGGACTCGCCGGCGCTGCACCTGATCCAGCGCATTCGCGACGAAGCCCACCGTTTCGCCCTCACCGGACATCGAGGGCGTCGCGACAAGGCTCGTCTCAAATCTGGGCTCGACGAAATCGACGGCCTGGGGCCCGTGCGGCGGCGTGCACTGCTGCGCCACTTCGGCGGTCTCGCGCAACTCAGGCGCGCCAGCGTCGAGGAGCTTGCCCAGGTCGATGGGGTCTCGCGCACGCTGGCCGAACGCATTTATGCGCATTTTCACTAAAGCGCGGCGCATCGTGCAGAATTGCTATGCTGTGCGCGCCCGGATGGCCACCCGACCGTGACCCTGACCCTGCCGTTGCTGTTGACCTTACTGCGGGTGGCCGTAATTCCGCTCGTTTTGGCGCTGTTCTACCTCGATTGGACTTATGCGCGCCAGCTCGCCACCGTGCTGTACACCGCGGCGGGGATCACCGACTGGCTCGATGGCTACCTGGCGCGGCGCTGGAACCAGGAAAGCAAGTTCGGCGCGTTCCTCGATCCGGTGGCCGACAAACTGCTCGTCGCCGTGTGCCTGGTGATGCTGCTGCGCGACGACCCGGGCGGCATCCTCGCCGTGATCGTCGCGATCATCATCGGTCGCGAGATCACCATTTCCGCGTTGCGCGAATGGATGGCCGCACTCGGCCAGCGCACCAGCGTTGCAGTGAGCTGGATCGGCAAATGGAAGACGGGTTTTCAGATGACGGCCATCGGCATGATGATCTGGCAGGTTCCAGTATTCGGCATGCCCATCTACGACATTGGTTACGGTCTGTTACTGATTGCCGCGGCACTCACGCTGTGGAGCATGTTCGTCTACCTGCGCGCGGCCTGGCCCATCATGCTCGGGCGCAAATGAGGGCACGAGAATCCTTGACTTCGTGCGGCTGCCCTCTAAAATACGCGCCTCACGCGGGAATAGCTCAGTTGGTAGAGCGCAACCTTGCCAAGGTTGAGGTCGCGAGTTCGAGCCTCGTTTCCCGCTCCAAGTTCTCGTGAAACCCCGGCGGGCTCGACGGGGTTTTTTATTCTGCAAAGTCGTCCAAGACCAAGCGGACTTGCCGAACGCGCAGCGAATGTGCTGATAGAATCGGCGCGTCTTGTCTCGGGGCTAGGTGGCAGAGTGGTTATGCAGCGGACTGCAAATCCGCGTACGCCGGTTCAATTCCGACCCTAGCCTCCATCTCGCTGAGCATCCGTCGCCCGTGTGGCGGAATCGGTAGACGCAAGGGACTTAAAATTCCTCGATCTGACGATCATGCCGGTTCGAGTCCGGCCGCGGGCACCACACCGCCGCAGCCAGACACGAAAAAGCCCCGCTTGGCGGGGCTTTTCGTTGACTGCGGGGCAGGTTCAACGGTCGCGAAACTGCGCCTCGATGCGCTCATCCTGACCTTTGACATCGACGCAGACCGTTGCCGTCGGACGGGCGAGCAGGCGCGGGATGCCGATCGGATCGCCGGTCTTCTCGCAGTAGCCGTACTCCTTGGCCTCGATGCGGCGCAAGGCATCGTCGATCTTGCGCAACAGCAGCGACTCGCGCTCGCGCAGGCGCAGATCGAGCCAGTGTTCTTCTTCCGCGGTTGCGCGATCGGCGGGGTCGGCGAACACCTCGCGCTCGTGCAGGCGTTCTTTGACGTCCATCTCGCGTTGGAGCACTTCCTGTCGCATCTGCAGCAGGCGACGACGAAAGAACTCCAGTTGCACGTCGTTCATGTAATCGTCGTCGGGCATCCGCTTGATGTCGTCTTCGGTCAAGCTTGGATCGAACGAGGTGATACGGACTTTGCGGTTGTCGTCCTCGGTCATGTGCGCGGCGCGGGAAACGGGCGCATCTGCTGATCCAGATTTTGCGGACCTGGCATTCGTGGCAGTTTTATCAGGAGTTTTATGGGGCGCGGCGGCGGCCGCGTCGCCACGGGTCGGTCGGTTTGCAGATTTCACCGACCGAGTCTTCAGCGACTGGGACTTCTCGACCGCCGACTTCGCTTCGGGTTTCGCCTTCGGCGCGGATCGGGGCTTCGCGGTCTTCTTGGTCGCCGGCTTCTTGGGCGCGTCTTTGCGCGCGGTCTTGGCGGCGACGCCTTTGGTCAGGGCGCCCTTGAGCCGGCCGAGCAGACTGCTCCCCGTGGACTTGGTCTTGCCCGTCTGGCGTGTCGCTGCAGGCTTGGATTTCGCTGACTTCTTCGTCGTCATTGAGCCACCCACTCACACCAAGATGTGTGTGCGCCTTGGCGCAAAGGCGGGCGTTATACACCCCCAGGGCAAGGCGGTCAATGAATTGGCATCATGACTTAACATAATATACATTATGCACAATGTTGCGCACGCAAAGCGGCCGCCGCTTTCGCGCGCTCGAACACCTCGTCGGCGTCGAAACGCTCTGGCACGAGCCAACTGCCCCCCACACAGAGCACGGCTTCAAGCCCGAGCCATGTCGCGGCAGACGCCTGCGTGATGCCGCCGGTCGGACAGAAACGGCACTGCGAGAACGGTGCGGCCAGCGCCTTGAGCGCGTTGACGCCGCCCGCCGCCTCGGCCGGAAAGAACTTGAAGCGATCAAAGCCCAGTTCCAGGCCGCGGATGATGTCACTGGCCGTGGCCACGCCCGGCAGAAACGGGATGCCGCGCGCCAGCGCCTGACGCGCCAGCGTCTCGGTCAAGCCGGGACTGACGACGAAGCGTGCGCCGGAGCGCACGCAGGCATCGAGGTCGCGGCCGTTCAGCACGGTGCCGGCGCCGACGATCGCGCCGTCGACGCGCGACATTTGCCGGATCGCATCCAAAGCGGCCGGCGTGCGCAAGGTCACTTCCAGCGTCCGCAAGCCGCCGGCGACCAGCGCCTCGGCGAGCGGTCGCGCGATGAGCGCATCGTGGACCGTGAGCACCGGAATCACCGGCGAGCTGCGCATCAGCGCGTCCATACTGGTCACGACAGGTGCTCCTTCACGTAAGCGGCGGCGGCGCCATACAGACCCGGCTCCGGGTGCACGATGAGCTTGACGGGAATCTGGGCCATGCGCCGTTCGAACCGTCCTTTTGCAGTGAAGCGCGTGCCGAAACCGGAGCGCGGCAAGACATCGGCGAGCCGCAGGCCCAGACCCCCACCGATGACGACCGCCGATGCACCATGCGCCAAGGCGATGTCGCCGGCAAACGAGCCCAGACTCAGGCAGAACCGCTCCAGGGTCCGAGCGGCGAGATCCTCGCTGCCCTCGATCGCGGCCTTCCATAAGGCTCTTTCGTCCGCCGTCGGCATCACGGCAACCCGTTCGAGCACGGCCAGCACTTCATACAGCTGCGCGAATCCCGGCCCGGAGATCACGCGCTCGGACGACACTCGCGGGTAGCGCCGGCGCAGATGCGCGAGGATCGCATCGTCGATCGGATCGACGGGCGCAAAGCCGATGTGGCCGCCCTCGCTCTCGATGATGAAGTCGCGGCCATCGCGGCGCAGGATCTGCGCCACACCCAGTCCCGTGCCCGGCCCGACGACGCTGATCACCCCTTGGGTCGGCAGCGGCAGATCCGGGCCGCAGAGATGACGTAGATGTTCGTCCTCGAGCTGCACTACGGCATGACTGACGGCGCCGAAGTCGTTGATCAGGCTGTATCGCTCGAGCCCCAGGCTCGATGCCAGCTGCGCCGGCCGGATCACCCAGGGATTGTTGGTGAGCTTGAGGACTTCACCGTCGATCGGACCGGCGACGGCGATCGCGGCACATCGCGGCGCCGGCCGATCGAGGCGAGCCGCGAAGCAGTCCCAGGCCGCGCGCAGACTCGCGTGCTCGGCGGTCTTGAGGATGACCGGCTCGCCGAGGGCCACCACCCTGCCCGGCATCAGCTCCGCCAGCGCGAAGCGCGCGTGCGTGCCGCCGATGTCGACTGCGACGATCTGCATGACTCCGGGCTCAGAGCCCCGCGACGGCGAGCATCGCCGAGGCGCCTGCCTCGGCACCGTCGACCGAGCGGCGCATCAGCGCGAACAGCTCGCGGCCGGTGCCAGGCGCCTCTGCCGGTGCGGCGTCCGCCGTCCGCGCTTGCCACGTCGACGCATCGACCAGCGCATCGACGCGGCCCTTGTGCGCACACAGGCGCACGAGGTCGCCATCGCGCAGCTTCGCCAGCGGGCCACCGCCAGCGGCTTCGGGGCTGAGGTGAATCGCCGCCGGCACCTTGCCGGAAGCGCCGGACATGCGGCCGTCGGTCACCAGGGCGACGCGATGGCCGCGGTCCTGCAGCACGCCGAGCGTTGGCGTGAGTTTGTGCAGCTCGGGCATGCCGTTCGCGCGCGGGCCCTGGAAACGCACGACGACGACGACATCGCGATCCAGCTCGCCGGCCTTGAATGCGGCGATGACCGCGTCCTGGTCCGCGAACACGCGTGCCGGGGCTTCGATGGTCCAGCGTGCCGGATCGACGGCGCTGGTCTTGAAGATGCCGCGGCCGAGATTGCCCTGCACCAGCCGCATGCCCCCGTCCGCACGAAATGGCGAGGACACGGGACGCAGCAGACTGTCGTCGCCGCTTTGTGCCGCCGGCGCGTGCCATTCGAGTTGCCCGTCACCGAGCGTGGGCGTGCGCGCGTAGTCACCCAGATCGCGCCCGGCGACGGTGAGCAGGTCGCGGTGCAGCAGACCGGCCTCGAGCAGCTCGCGAATCACCCAGGCCATGCCGCCGGCGGCATGGAACTGGTTCACGTCGCCGGAACCGTTCGGGTAGATGCGCGCGAGCAGCGGCACGACCGACGACAGACGATCGAAGTCCTCCCAGTCGATGCGAATGCCGGCGGCGCGCGCGATTGCCGGCAGATGGATCGCGTGGTTGGTCGACCCTCCGGTCGCGAGCAGGCCCACGGCGGCGTTGACGATGGCCTTCTCGTCCACGCAGCGGCCGAGCGGTCGATAGTCGTCGCCGTGCCAGCCGATCTGCGCAAGCCGATGCACGGCCGCGCGCGTGAGCGCCCGGCGCAGCGGTGTGCCCGGATTGACGAAGGCGGCGCCGGGCACGTGCAGGCCCATGACCTCCATCATCATCTGGTTGCTGTTCGCAGTGCCGTAGAAAGTACAGGTGCCGGACGTGTGATACGACGCCGCCTCGGCCTGCAGCAGTTCGTCGCGGCCGGCGCGACCTTCCGCGAACAACGGGCGAATGCGCTGCTTTTCCTGGTTCGGCAGGCCCGAGGGCATCGGCCCGCCCGGCACGAGAATCGCCGGCAGATGGCCAAAGCGCAGCGCGCCGATCAGCAGGCCCGGCACGATCTTGTCGCAGATGCCGAGCAGCGCCACCGCTTCGAACATGCCATGCGACAGCGCCACGGCCGTCGACAGCGCAATCGTGTCGCGGCTGAACAGCGACAGCTCCATGCCCGGCTGACCCTGGGTGATGCCGTCGCACATCGCCGGCACGCCGCCGGCGACCTGCGCGGTCGCGCCGACCTCGCGGGCGTAGCGCTTGATCTCGTCCGGATAAGCGCCATACGGCTGATGCGCGGACAGCATGTCGTTGTACGCGGTGACGATGCCGATGTTCGGCGCACGCAGTGCACGGATTGCGAGCTTGTCCTCGCCCGCCGCCGCAAAGCCGTGCGCGAAATTGCCGCAGGACAGCCGGGGGCGCTGCACCCCGCTGCTGCGCTCGCGCTCGATCAGCTCCAGATACGCCTGCCGCGTCGGGCGCGAGCGCTCGACGATGCGGTCGGTGACCGCCGCCACGGTGGCATCGAGGCTCATGTCGGGCTCCAGTGGATCGCGACCGGCATGCGCGCCGACGCCAGCACGCGGCCGATCGGACTGTCGGGGGGATCGCCGCGCAGCGCGCGCGTAACGACCGCGCGCTTGGCCTCACCGGTGAGCGTGAGCAGCAGGCGCCTCGCCGATGCAATGGCGGCCCGCGTGAGCGTGACGCGGGCAACCGGCGCCTCGGCCGGCAGCGGATCGGGCAGCACACCGATCGCGCGGCGCTGCGCCGGGGCATCGAGCGCCGCGTGCAGATCGGGACCGGGGAAGATCGACGCCGTGTGCCCGTCACTGCCAACGCCGAGCCAGACCAGATCCGGCGGCCACGGCAGCGTCTGCAGCACGCGATCGGCGCGCTCGCCGGCGGCATGATGCGGATCGGGCTCGGCATCGAGCAGCGGCACGATGCGCGCGCCGGTGCGATCGAAGTGCCGCCGCAGCAGTACGACGTTGCTCAGCGCATGCGTCTCGGGCACCAGTCGCTCGTCGGTGGGAATCAGCGTGACGCGCGACCAGTCCAGCGGAGCGCGCGCCAGACGCTCGAAGGCTGCGACCGGCGTGCGCCCGCCGGGCAGCGCGAGCAACGCCTGCCCGCTCGCTTGCAGGCGTTCGCGCAGCAGCGCCGCGACCTCGTCGGCCACCGCCTGCGCCATCTGCGCCGCGTCGGCGTGCAGTGTCCAGACCGCCTCACTCATGCCAGCTCACCCCATCGCGCTCGGTCAGCGCGATCGATGCGGCCGGCCCCCAGGTGCCGGCGGTATAGCGTCGCGGTTGCAGGCTGGCGGCGGCGCAGGCGGCGCGGATGCCGTCGATCCACTGCCACTGCGCCTCGACCTCGTCGCGACGCACGAACAGCGTCGGATCGCCTTCGATCAGGTCGAGCAAGAGGCGCTCGTAGGCGATGCGCCGGCGCCCGGCGAACGTGCTGCTCAGCGACACGTCCAGCGGCACCTCCTGCAGACGGATGCCACCGCGGTCGAGCCCCGGCTGCTTGGCCATGACGTAGAGGCGCACGTACTCCTCGGGCTGTAGGCGGATCACCAGCGTGTTGGCCTGTAGCACGCTGTGCGCCTCACCGAAGATCGAATGCGGCACACCCCTGAACTGCACGACGATCTCGGAATAGTGTCGCCTCCCCCAGTTTAGTGCCACGGATTACTAGAGGTCTCGGGGTGGTGGTGAAGTCGGTATTCGACGGGCGTGAGATCGCGTAGTGACTCGTGCGGGATCTCGTGGTTGTAGTCGTGCA